>NZ_JBFTNE010000053.1:0-54536 GCF_056397325.1 Cupriavidus sp. 05N39 | reverse complement strand
CCACGATACATCGCCTGCCAATGGTTTCGTGGTGGGGCGGGCGCGGTGATCAGGGTCTTGGGCATATCAACCCGGTGCCACCGCGCGCACGACGGAACCGGTGCGCCTGCAACTTCGTGGGCGGCCACTACGCGAGCGACAGACGGCTTGAAGCAAGTGATGTCTGCTACCGGGGGCCTCACCACGAATCCCGGAAGCGCCAGATCCTTCCGTGTTCGCCGACCGGGCCACGGTGCCCACCACGAAACGAAGACGATTGCATTCAGCCACGGCCAGCGCCGGTACGGCAGGGTGTCGAATGGCAGGGTATTCGCCGTCAGAGACAAAACCACGAAACCAGCAAGGCATGAGATGCCGTGGCCCATTGCACCGCGAACGGCAGATGGCCGAATGGGCGCTGGGGTGTGCAATCAGGGGCCGCACCACGAAACCCGTGTAGTGCGCAGTGGTATCGCCGTTGAAGTCGGTAGGACATGCCAGCCGAAGCCACCGCCCGTACGACGGAATCAATGTCGCCGAATAGCCTGATGGCTCTGCCCCCGGCAGGGTCGGCTTTCTTTTCGTTAGTTTTCTTTGCCGAACGCAAAGAAAAGTGACCGGCGTCCCCCCGCAGGGGGGATGTCGTATTCCTTTGGGTGCAAAAACAAACACCGCTCAAAAAAGTAGCGAAAACCCCCAATAAAAGCCCCCAACAGCCAACCAACCTTTTCGTTAGTTTTCTTTGCCGCCGAACGCAAAGAAAAGTGACCGGCGTCCCCCCGCAGGGGGGATGTCGTATTCCTTTGGGTGCAAAAACCAACACCGCCCAAAAAAGTAGCGACAACCCCAAAAAAAAGCCCCCAACAGCCAACCAACCTTCACCCCCCCACCGCCAAAACCCGATCCCCAGCAATCGTAGTCCGATGCAACTCCCGATCAAACCCATCATAGTCATTCATCGCCAGATGCTGCGTACACCGGTTATCCCACACCGCCAACGCCCCCCGCGTCCACCGGAACCGGCAAGTAAACTCCGGCCGCACCGCATGGCAGTAAAGGAACTGCAGCAACGGCGCACTCTCCTCCTCGGTCATGCCTTCGAAACGCAGCGTATAGGTGCTATTGACATAGAGCGCCTTCTTCCCGGTGGCGGGGTGGATGCGCACCACCGGATGCATGACCTCGCTACTGGCGCGCTCGTCGGTGCGTACATCCATCTTGTGCGCGGGATCGCCATTGTTGACGACCGCGCCGCCGGCGCCGTATGAACGCACCGGGCTATGCACGGCACGCAGCTTGTCCAGAACCTGCTTCATGCCGTCCGACAGCGCATCGTAGGCGCGATACATATTGGTCCACATGGTGTCGCCCCCATAGGGCGGAATCACGCGGGCGTACAGCGCGGACCCCAGCGGCGGGATTTCCGCATAGCTCATGTCGGTGTGCCACAGCCCGCCAAAATTGCGTTTGGTCTGCTCGGTCCTGCCCTTCATCACCGGCAGGATCTCGGGATGCCCTTGCAGCGCGCGGATGAACGGCACTTCCAGCATATCGCCAAAGCGCGCGCTGAATGCCTTGTGCTGCTCGGGCGTCAGTTCCTGGTCGCGAAAGAAGATCACCAGGTTGTCGTGCAGCGCCGAGCGGATCTCGGCGAAGGTCTCGTCGGACAGCGGCCGGGCAAGGTCGACGCCGCGGATTTCCGCGCCGAGCGCGCCGGCAATGGGGTGGATATCGATAAGGCGGTATTGCGACATGGCTTGTCTCCTTGGTGGTGGATGGGTTGTGGCTTTACTGGACCGTGATATTCGCGCTGCGCACCAGCGTGCTCCACTTGCGCGATTCCGCTTCGATATAGCGGCCGAAAGCCTGCGGCCCGGCGCCGGAGACGATGCCGCCCATCTCGTCGAGCTTCTTGCGCACGTCGGGCATCTTCAGCACGGCCTCCAGTTCGGTGTCGAGCCGGGCGACGATGGCCTTGGGCGTGGCCGCCGGCACCAGTACGCCAAACCATCCGGCGATCTCGTAACCCCGCAGGCCGGCTTCCGCCATGGTGGGCACATCGGGCAGCTGCGCGGAGCGTTGGGCGCTGGTGATGGCCAGCGCGCGCAGCTTGCCCGCCTTCACCAGCGGCAGCGCGGAGGGCATGTTGTCGAACATCACCGGCACATGCCCGGCCATGGTGTCGTTCAGTCCCGGCGCGCTGCCCTTGTAGGGGATGTGGGTCATCTTCACGCCCGAGGTGGTGGCGAAGAGCTCACCCGCCAGGTGCAGCGAGGTGCCGGCGCCCGGCGTCGCGTAGCCCAGCGGGGCTGGCTGCCGCCTGCCGTAGTCGATCAGGTCGCGCACCGAATGCACCGGCAGCGCTGGATTGACCACCAGCAGGTTAGGCACCGCCATCAGCATGGTCACCGGGGCCAGGTCCTTGAGCGGGTTGTAGGGCAGGTCCGGATACAGCGAAGGGTTGATGGCGATGGGGCCGATATTGCCCATTACGATGGTGTAGCCATCGGCCGGTTGCTTGGCCACGTAGTCCGTGCCCACGTTGCCGCCGGCACCCGCCTTGTTTTCCACCACCACCGGCTGGCCGAGCCGCTCTCCCAGCTTCTGGCCGACGATGCGCGCGAGCATGTCGGTCGAGCCGCCGGGCGGATATGGCACGACCCATTTGATCGGCTTGGCTGGCCAGGCATCGGCGGCCTGTGCGGCCGGGGCCAGCAGCGCGAGGGCGAGGATGGACGCAAGTGCGGGGGCGATGGTCTTCATCTTGTCTCCTGTGTGAGCGGTGAGGCGCGGTGCTTGCCGCCGCCTTCTTTCTGCTTTAGTATGTTCACCTAATGAACGAAGCGTGCTCTAGGTGAACGAAATAGCGGATGAAGAATAATAGATCGATCCAGCGGTGTCTAGCGATCCTGCAAGCGTTCCGCCACAACGGCCGGCCAACGCTGGCGGAGCTATCGCGCGCGGTGGACCTGCCGCACCCCACCGTGCTGCGGTTCCTGCTGACCTTGGAAGAGGATGCGTATGTGGCGCGGGAAGGCAATCGCTGGCGTCTCACCACGCGTATCTTCGAGATCGGCTTTGCCGCGCTGGAAAGCCTGGGCGTCACCGATGCCGTGCAGGAGGGGCTGCAGAAACTGGCCGACGCCTACTCCGGCACGGCCAACCTTGGCGAGGCCAATCCGGAGGGCGTGATCATCATCGGCCGGGCGATGGCGCCGGCCGAGCGGCGCCGGCTGGTGGTCATGAACCTGCGGGTGGGCAGCGTGCTGCCGGCGGGCAGCGCGCTGGCGACGGCCTTGCCCTTGCCGCCCGGCGAGTGGAGCGTGCTGGCCTACCCGGAGAGCAATCAGGTATCGGTTGCGGTGCCTCTGCCGGCAGCTGGCTCGCGGACATTGTCGCTGGGCATTTCCACCTCGGCGGGCGAAGCCACGCCAGAGCGCATCCCCGCCGAGATCGTGCCCGCGTTGCAGCAGGCCGCGGCCAATATCAGCCGGCTGATCGGGCTGGCCCCGGTATGACGGGGTTAGAATCCACCTTTGTTTTTCCTATGCAGCGGAGTCCACGTGCTGGCTGAGCAGCGGCAAAAATTCATTCTCGACCAGCTCGCCGCCAGCGGCGCGCTGGCGATCAGCGAACTGGTGAGCGAACTCGATGTCTCGCGCGAGACCGTCCGCCGCGACCTCAATGCGCTGGCGGCGCGCGGCCTGCTGATCCTCACCCACGGCGGCGCGCTCACACCCGAGCGGGCCGAGCCCGACACCCAGACCCGCGCCGCGGTCAATGCCGAAGGCAAGCGCGCCATCGGCATGCGCGCGGCGGAGCTGGTGCCCGACGGCGCCTCGCTGATCCTCGACTACGGCACCACCACCCACACCGTGGCCCAGGCCCTGCATGGCCACCATAACCTGCTGGTCTACACCAACGACATCACCATCGCCATGCTGCTCGGACGGCGCAACGGCAATCGTGTAGTGGTGCTTGGCGGGGAACTGCAGGATAACGAGGACGCTACCCACGGCTGGGACACCATCGAACAGCTGTCGCGCTACCACGCCGACTTCGCCTTTATCGGCACCGGCGGCATCACCGCCGATGGCCAGATGAGCGATTTCTCGCGCTCGGCCGCCGAGTTGCGCAGCCGCATGCTGCTGGCCGCCAGCGTGGCCTGCGTGGTGGCCGATCACACCAAGTTCGGCCGCAACGCCGGCGTGCTGGTCAAGCATTTCGACAAGGCCGCCTACCTGATCTCCGATATGGCGCCGGAACCTGAACTGGCGGCGGCGCTGAAGGAACGCGGGCCGGTGCTGCGGATCGCCTGAACGGGCGCGCCTAGGTGAGGCCGGCCACAAGCCCGAGGGCTGCCTCTTCCATTGCCTCAAGCGGCATGGGCGCGGCGGGAAAGCCCCGGCGCTTGCGCAGCCCGGCAATTTCATAGTCGATGCCGTGGCAATCCACGCCCAGCACGCGAACGCCGGCCGGGGCGGCCAGGGACATCGCTTGCACGAGTCCAGCCTCGGTGTCCGGCGGCACCTGCGGCAATGCCCGCCATGCATCGTCCCCGATCCAGCCCATGCGCGCGACGCCGCCGATAAACCGGATGGTTTTCGGGCTGATGCGGAAGAAGTGGAAATCCAGGGCCAGCAGAGGCTCGGCAGCCGGTTCATAGCGCAGGTATCGCGCCAACTCGGCTGGCCCCGGCTCGAAGCGGGCCGCATCGCCTGCCAGCGTCAGCCGGCGCGCGTTCTGCACGTCCGTGGCGCCCGGTTGCAGCACGGACAGGCTCACTCGCGGATCGGCCAGCAGATTCCGGGTGTGCTCGGCCAGCGCGCTGACGCAGATAACGGGTGCGTTGGCGTGGTCGGCCACGAAGGGCACGACCGTGGCATAGGGGTAGCCGGGCAGGGCGGCAGCGTTGGTGGCCAGGGTGCCGTAGGCCGCCTCGTGGATAAGACTGACCGCCTGATCGATGGGAATTTCCACGCGCTTGAGCCTCGTCCGGGAGCAATCCGCCGATTGTACGGCGCGCGGCTTCCCGCTGCGATCCGCTCCATGTGGCCGTTGATCGCACAAAAATACATGCAAGCGGCCTTTATATGTCTCCTCATCAAAGGTGTTTTGACTGTCGTGCGTGGCCGCGCCAATGCTAAGCTTCGCCCCTGGCGATACATCCAGTCCCAATCCTGAATGTATTGACATGCTCCGGCGGCGGCTGCCGCCGGACTTTGCCGCGTTTGCGCGCCCGAGCCGTTCCGGGCGCACCGTGGCATCCCTCGGCACGCCCGCCGGACAGGTATCCGTGGCGGCCGTCTCCTGCCAAGCACCAGCACATCGAATCGAAGAGACACTTGTGACATCCGCTTCCCTTGAAACATTCCTGGCCGGCGTTGCCCGGCGCGACCCCGATCAGCCCGAATTCCTCCAGGCCGTGAAGGAAGTCATGATGACGCTGTGGCCCTTCGTCGAGCAGCATCCGCGCTACGGCGAGCAAGCGCTGCTGGAGCGGCTGGTGGAACCCGAGCGCGTGATCCAGTTCCGCGTGGCATGGACCGACGACCGCGGCCAGGTCCAGGTCAACCGCGGCTTCCGCGTGCAGCACAGCTCCGCCATCGGCCCCTACAAGGGCGGCATGCGCCTGCACCCCACCGTGAACCTCTCGGTGCTCAAGTTCCTCGGCTTCGAGCAGACCTTCAAGAACGCGCTGACCACGCTACCCATGGGCGGCGGCAAGGGCGGCTCCGACTTCGACCCCAAGGGCAAGTCCGACGGCGAAGTCATGCGCTTCTGCCAGGCCCTGATGACCGAGCTGTACCGCCACCTTGGCCCGGATACCGACGTGCCCGCCGGCGATATCGGCGTGGGCGCGCGCGAGGTGGGCTTCATGGCCGGCATGATGAAGAAACTGTCCAACAGCTCCGCCAGCGTCTTCACGGGCAAGGGCATGGCCTTCGGCGGCAGCCTGATGCGGCCCGAAGCCACCGGCTACGGCACGGTGTATTTCGCGCAGGAAATGCTCCATCGCCGGGGGCGCGGCTTCAGCGGCCTGCGCGTTCTGCTCTCCGGCTCGGGCAACGTGGCCCAGTACGCCGCCGAGAAAGCCATCGAACTCGGTGCCAAGGTACTCACGGTATCGGACTCCGGCGGCGTGCTGCACTACCCCAAGGGCATGAACAGCGAGCAACTCGCCGCGCTGATGGCCTTCAAGAACGAATCGCGCGGGCGCCTGGCCGATTTTGCCGCGCAGCAAGACCTGCACTTCGAAGCCGGCCGTACACCCTGGCACGTACCGGCTGACGTGGCGCTGCCCTGCGCCACGCAAAACGAGCTGGACGGCAACGATGCCGAACGCCTGCTCGCCAACGGCGTGTTCTGCGTGGCCGAAGGCGCCAACATGCCCTCCACGCTGGACGCCGTCGACCGCTTCCTCGCCGCGCGCATCCTCTACGCGCCGGGCAAGGCCAGCAACGCCGGCGGCGTCGCCACCTCGGGCCTGGAAATGTCGCAGAACGCCATGCGCCTGTCGTGGCACCATGCGGAGGTCGACGAGAAACTGCACGCCATCATGAAAGACATCCACGGCAACTGCATCCACTACGGGCAGAAGGCGGACGGGTATATCAATTACGTGGAAGGGGCCAACGTCGCCGGGTTTGTGAAGGTGGCGGACGCGATGCTGGCGCAGGGGGTGGTTTGAACGCGGGCTTCCGCGGGTAAGCCGGGGAGCCTGGTGGTAAGCGAAGCGGGATGGGCGGTGGTGCCATCCCGCTTTTTATTGGGTGTATCGCCGAATCGCAGGATGGGCAGCGTCACGCTGACGGCCAGGGCGGGTCCTCCCAAGTCGAGACGCCGTGCGCATTAGAGGAACGGCAAAATGTTCGCCATCGCGCGCGTCACGTAGGTCTCCTTTTCCCCCACTGGCGCGTTGAAACCTTCAAAGGTCAGGATGGCGATGTGCATGGGAGGCCTCGTGCGAGTGGAGACGTTGTATTGCGCCGTCGTGGAACCGATAATCAATACATTCAAATAATTGTCATGGATACGTTCAGGCATGCCTCAGCCCCGCTACAAGCAACTGGTCGACCGTCTCGCGGCCGATATCCGTGCGCGGCGGCTGCGTCCCGGGACGCAACTGCCAACGCACCGCGAGCTCGCGGCTCGCGAAGGACTGGCGCTGGTCACGGCCACGCGCGTCTACGCGGAGCTGCAAGCGATGGGGTTGGTGAGCGGGGAGACCGGTCGCGGCACGTTCGTCAAGGAGGCGCTCCCTCGCGGACAAGGCATTGACTTGCATGCCTGGAGCGCTGACACGGTGGACCTGAGCTTCAACTATCCCTCGTTGCCGGATCAGGCAGACCTTCTCCGTGCAGCGCTGCGCCAGCTCGCTGCCGCAGGCGATCTGGAGGCCCTGCTTCGATACCAGCCCCACGGCGGGCGCGAGCACGAGCGGGCGACCGTGGCGCGCCACCTGGCTAGCCGGGGGCTGGCGGCATCGGCCGAAACCGTATTGCTCGTGAGCGGCGCGCAGCACGGGCTGACGACAACCGCCATGGCCTTGCTCGAGCCCGGCGACGTGGTGGCCGTGGACGCGCTGACGTACCCGGGATTCAAGCTCGCCGCCGAAGTCAATCGGCTGGAACTCGCCCCAATTCCCGCCGCAGGACATGGCCCGGATCTGGACGCATTGGCGGCGCTGTGCAGGCGACGGCGCGTACGCGCCGTGTACGCGATGCCGACGCTCCATAACCCGCTCGGCTGGGTGATGAGCGCAAGGCGGCGTCGGGAACTGGTCGCCATGGCTCGTCAGCATGGACTGATGCTCATCGAGGACGCGGCCTACGCGTTCCTGGCGGAAGGCGCCCCACCGCCTTTGGCATCGCTGGCCCCGGAGACGACGGTCTATGTGTCCAGCTTCTCGAAGAGTGTCGCCACCGGGCTGCGCGTCGGCTTCGTCTGTGCCCCGCGCGAATGGGTTCCCAGGCTGGAACGGGCCATCCGGGCCACGACCTGGAACACCCCGGCAACCATGACGGCTATCGCCTGCGGCTGGATCGAGGACGGCACCGTGGCCAGGCTCGAAGCCGAAAAACGGCGGGATGCCACGCTGCGGCAGGGCCTTGCCACTGAAGTCCTGGGCGGGCTGAAAAGGATCAGCCATCCCGCGTCGTACTTCGTCTGGCTTCCTCTGCCACAGGAAGTTCGGGCAGACGCGATCGCGATGGCGTTGATGCGCGAGCATATTTCCGTGTCGACGGCCCATCCGTTCGCGACGGCAGCGCATGTGCCTCATGCCATCCGGTTGGCACTCGGCTCCGTCGACCTGTCCACGTTAAAGCAGTCCCTGGAAACGGTGGCCCGTGTTGTTGCCGATCAGGCCTACTGACCCACGGATGCGGCGATGAAATCCGACAGGCAGGATTCGCTGGCCAAATCTCTTCGGGAGGCTGTCTGGCAGGTTCCGCACCAGGCGGCCGGGAGCGGCCATTCGAGGCCGCTCCTGCAACCGTGCCGCGTAATCGTACGGGGCCGCGTTCGGTAGTCCGGCCGATGGGGTGTTTTCCCTGTGTCTTGCATGTTGCGGCAGGCGATACACTCTGGCATTTCGGACGCCTTGACCGGACCTGATCCATGCCAAAACTTCTCTCGCTCTATCCCGCTATCGAACCCTATGAAACCGGCACGGTGGATGTCGGTGACGGCCACGTGGTCTACTACGAACGCGTTGGAACGCCCGGCGCCAAGCCGGCGGTATTCCTGCATGGTGGTCCTGGTGGCGGCATATCGGCCGATCACCGCCGCCTGTTCGATCCGGCGCGCTACGACGTCATGCTGTTCGACCAGCGCGGCTGCGGCCGGTCCACGCCGCATGCGGAGCTGGAAGCCAATACCACGTGGCATCTGGTGGATGACATCGAGCGCCTGCGCAAGCTGGCCAACGCCGACCGCTGGCTGGTCTTTGGCGGCTCGTGGGGTTCGACGCTCGCGCTGGCCTATGCGCAGAAGTATCCGGAGCGGACCAGCGAACTGGTGCTGCGCGGGGTATATACCGTCTCCCAGGCGGAGCTGGATTGGTATTACCAATACGGCGTCTCGGAGGTGTTTCCCGAGAAATGGGCCCGATTCCAGGCTCCCGTTCCGGAAGCCGAACGCGGCAACATGATGGCCGCCTATCGCAAGCTGCTGACCGGCAGCGATATGGAGAAGCGGCTGGAGGCGGCCCGCGCGTGGAGTGTATGGGAGGGGGAGACGATCACGTTGCTGCCCGATCCGGCCAACAGCGCGAAGCATGCCGACAGTCATTTCGCGCTGGCGTTCGCGCGGTTGGAGAACCACTACTTCACGCATCGCTGCTGGCTGGAAGACGGGCAGTTGTTGCGCGACGCGCCTCGCCTTGCCGGCATTCCGGGTGTCATCGTGCACGGCCGCTACGACATGCCGTGCCCGGCTCGCTATGCCTATGCGCTGCACCAGGCGTGGCCGGATGCCGATCTGCATCTGATCGAAGGCGCCGGGCACGCATGGACCGAGCCCGGCATCCTTGATCAGCTGGTTGCCGCTACCGACAGGTTTGCGGCGGCGGGGGCATAGCCGGGCGCTGGCAGCCTTGGGGCGCGGAGGCTGGTAACTCGCCACGACCGCGCCGCTCCCTTTCAGTTGCTGCTCACGGAGACCGTGTGGCGTGCGTCGCAGTGCTGCCGGCGCAGATTCTCCGTGGTTTCGCCAGTGCCGTCCGCACGCCAGCCCGGCGGCATCATCACGTAGTTGATCGCGGTCCACACATTGCCCGCCGACGCGATATCCCGGGCGAGGCTGACCCAGTGTTCGAACTGGTTGACGAGCGGATTGCGCGAGTGCGTCGGCGTCACGAGGCCGTAGCGGCAAGGTTCGTCGGCGCGTTCTTCGATATAGGTGCCGAACAGGCGGTCGAACACGATCAGCACGCCACCGTAGTTCGCGTCGAGGTAGTCGACGTTCGACGCATGGTGCACCCGATGCGCGGACGGCGTGTTGAATACGTATTCGAGCCAGCCGAGCTTGGGCATCCACGTGTTGTGCAGCCAGAACTGGTACAGGAGGTTGAACATCAGCGTCGCGAGCACGACCTCCGGGCGCACGCCGAGCCAGACGAGCGGGGCGAAGAACATCGCCGTGCCGGTCAGCTTGCCGGTCCAGCCGAGCCGGTAAGCAGACGACAGCGTCAACTGGTTCGGCGAATGATGGACCGCATGTGTCGCCCAGAAGAACCGGATGCGATGCGAGGCGCGGTGGTACCAGTAGTAGCAGAACTCCTGGCCGACAAACAGCAGCAGTACCATCAGCGCGCTGTTGATCGAGACCGTGAAGAGGCGATGTTCCCAGACGAAAGAGAAGATCGGCGTCGCCAGCGAAAGCGGCAGCAGCGCGAACAACTTGCGGCCGGCGAGATCGGCCAGCGACAGCCATGTTTCACTCCAGTCGAACGGCGTGCCGCTGTTGCGGTGCTTTCGCGTGAGCACGCAGGCCTCGACCAGCGAGACGGCGACGATGAACAACGTGACATAGAGCGTGATTTTTCCGGTAGTAAGCATGATGAGCACAGGTAAGGTCGGGGGGAAGGCGCGCCGTCTGCGGGAATGACCGCCGTCGCGCCGGATGAGCCAACTCTAGTGGGCGGGCGCGGCCAGGAACAGGCGGAAAGTATTTCGCCCGATGTCACCGAATCGGTCCGCCAGCGGGGGAGGCTTGCGGGCGCGGCGGATGGCAATCGGCGCGCACCGTCTCTGCGGTCCGGTGTAACACCGCGACATTTTTTCCAAGGCGATTAACTGGCGATGTCGTCCTATAGTTCGTCCCGTTGCCACGCCGCGGTGCGTGACCTGACCCGAACCGAACCAGAAGGACATCCGATGAAACCCCGTTACCTCCTCACAGCGACCGCCTCGCTGATCTTCCTCGCCAGCACCCCGGCCTTCGCGGGCTGGTCCGGCCACGGCACGGCCTATACGCCGCACGGCGTCTATAACGGCGCGCACTATGGATCATGCGGAGGCGGAAGCTGCTCGCATGCCGGCGGCGTCGTCGGTCCCTACGGCGGGCTCGCGACAAACACCGGCACGGTGTCCCGTACGGCGCCGGGGCAGTTTTCGAACTCCGGCACGGCAACCGGACCGAACGGCCGATCGGTTCAGCACGCTGGCGACACCAGTTGCTCGGGCGGTACGTGCTCGCATACGGGCAACCTCACCGGGGCCAACGGACAGACCGCTTCCACGGCGGGCAGCGTGACACGCGATGCGCCGGGGCAGTACTCGTCATCCGGCACGATCACCGGTTCGAACGGCAACACCGTCAGCCACGCGGCATCGACCAGCTGCGCCGGCGCTACGTGCGACCGCTCGGGGACCGCGACCGGTGCTTACGGCGAAACCGTCACGCACTCGGGCTCCGCGACCCGCGTTGCGCCGGGTGTCGTGACGACCGCGGGCGGCACGACGGTCGTGCATGGCGGGACCGTGACGACTGGTGGCACGGTGACGACCGTAGGTGCCACGGTTGCGGTCGGTGCCGCGCCGGTGGTCATCGCGCCTGCGCCGGTGGCTTATGTGCCGCCTCCGCCGGTAGCGTATGTGCCGCCCCCGCCGGTGGTCTATGTGCCGCCGCCCCCGCCGCCGAAGACGGTCTACGTCGCCCCGCCGCCGCCCAGGGTGGTGTACGTCGCGCCGCCGCTGCCGCCGAAGGTTGTGTACGCGCCGCGTCCCGTCTACGTGACGCGGGCGCCAGCTCCTGCGGTAATGGTGCCGGGACACTGGGTCGGCCGCGTCTGGGTGCCCGCGCACTGGGCGTGACCGCAGTATCGGATCGATCACCCACGCCGCCGGCGAGGGTCGGCTAAACCACGGAGAAAGCCATGAAGAAGATGATCGCGATGCTTATTTTGTGTATTGTTTCAGCAGGTGCGTCCGCCCAGAGCGTCGCGCCGCCCGCAGGAAACAGCGCAAGGGTTGAGCGTGCGATGCAGCAATTGYAGACGCGCTTCGCCACTGCCAACACGACGCACGACGGCAAGCTGACCCGAGACCAGGCAGCGGCCGGCATGCCGATGGTCGCCAGCCGCTTCGACGAAATCGACACGCAGCGGGCCGGCTACGTCACGTTGCCGCAGATCGAGCAATACCTGAGTCAGAAAATGATGGCCCGCTGATTCCCGGCCATCGCCGGAGACGCGCCATGGAGCAGGTGAACAGGATTATCGTGCTCGATGATGAAGCCGAGTTGCGCAACATGCTGCAGCGGTTCCTGACCGGGCACGGTTTCCAGGTGCGCGTGATCGCCGACGGCAAGCAGCTCGACCGCTATCTGCAACGCGAGCCATACGACCTGCTGGTGCTGGACCTGATGATGGAGCCGGAAGACGGCCTGACCATCTGCCGCCGGCTGCGCGCCACGGGACAGACGCTGCCGATCCTGATGCTGACCGCGAAGGGCGATCCGGTCGACAGGGTGGCCGGGCTCGAGACCGGCGCCGACGACTATCTCGCCAAGCCGTTCGTGCCGGACGAACTGGTGGCACGGATCCGCGCACTGCTGCGCCGCCAGAAAATGGCGGCGGGCGATCCGACCGTGACCTCGCAGACCCTGCGCTTCGGCGAATTCGAGTTCGATGTCGGCAAGCAGGCGCTGCTGCGCCGCGGCGAACCGGTCGAGGTGCATTCCGCGCAGATGCTGCTGCTGCATGCGCTGGGCTCGTCGCCGAACCGGGCGGTGAGCCGCGATAACCTGCTTGCGCGGGCCCGCGGCCGCGATCACGACGCGCTCGACCGCAGCATCGACGTACAGATCCTGCGGCTGCGCCAGATCGTCGAAGACGATCCTTCCAAGCCGCGCTTCATCAAGACCGTGTGGGGTGTCGGCTACATGCTGGTGGCCGGCATCGAGTCGTAATGCGGCTCGCGCTGCCCCGTTCGCTGCTCGCGCGCAACATCGCCTTGCTGGTGGGGCTGGTCATGCTCACGCAGGTCTGTTCGCTCATTGTCTTGCTGCATTTCGTGCAGCGCCCGCACATCGAACGCGCGGCGAACATCTTTTCCGATTACGTGAAGCTGCTCGACGGCGTGTTTGCCGCCATGCCGCCCGATGAGGGCCGCGCGGCAGCCGCGCGGCTCGGTGGGCAGGCGCAGCCGCCGGAGCATGTGGTACAGGATCCGCACCCCAGTCCGATCCGTATTTTTCGTACGTATCAGCGCGACGTCTTCGTCGATGCATTGCAACGCTATCTGCCCCCGGACATGCCGGTGCGATGGCAGACGGGCGACGGGGAGCGGCTATGGATTCGCGTGCACGTCGCCGGCACGCCCAGCTGGATCGCCTTGCCGGTGGCCGAAGACGCACAGGCGAGCGGCATCACCGCCGCGCTCGTGCTTTCAGTGGCCTTCGCGTTGCTCGCGGCGCTGACGGGCTATCTGATCCAGCTGCATATCAACCGTCCGCTGCAGGACCTGGCGCGGGCCGCGCGTCACCTCAGCGCCGGCGAAGCCCCGGTGCCGCTGCCCACCGACGGACCGACGGAAATCGCCCAGGTAAGCAGCGCGTTCAACCAGATGACGCAGGCATTGCAGCAGGCCGATGCGACGCGCACGCTGATGCTGGCCGGCGTGTCGCACGACATCCGCACGCCGCTGACCAAGCTGCGTCTCGCGATGGCGATGGCGATTCCGCGCGGCGCCGACGAACCCTTCGTGGCATCGGTGGAAGGCTATCTCGATCAGATCGACACGATCCTTCAGCAGTTCATGGACTACGCGGGCAGCGGCGAACGCGAGGTGCCGGAGCCTGGCGATCTCAATGCGCTCGTCAGTCAGCTGGCGGCGGATTTTGCGGGGCTCGGGCATGAATTCGAGCTGTCGCTCGGCGACATACCGGCGATTTCGTTCAGGCCGGTGAGCCTGATGCGCCTGCTGATGAACCTGATGCAGAACGCGGTCGTCTACGGCCGAACCGGCCTTTTCATCCATACCTGGGCCGAAGGCAAGTCGGCGTATGTGGCCGTATGCGACCGGGGCAGCGGCCTCGGCGCGGAGGAGCTTGAGCAGCTCAAGGCACCCTTCAGCCGCGGCAGGAACGCGCGCGGCCATTCGGGCGGCACCGGCCTCGGGCTCGCGATCGTCGAACGCATCGCGCGCCTGCACGGCGGCTCACTGCAGTTCCGTGCACGCGACGGTGGCGGTCTCGAAGCGGTCGTGGCATTGCCGCTTGACCGGCATTTCGCGTAAGGCCGAGCTCACGCATCCACGCATCGACGCAGCCATGCGTCCCATATGCCCGAGCGCAAGGCAAGGGTGACATCGGGCGACATAATTGCCGCATGGCGGGCGTAGCCGGTTTCTCCCATACTGGCTTCAGCGGGTTGCGGCTGACTCCGATAGCCAATGAGCCGCACCCTGGCAGGCGTGATCTCCGATGGCTTGTGATCCTGCGGATCGAATGATTGTCGGCGACATTCTTACGGCTTTACGGCTTTACGGCAATTGACGGCACGATGGTGCCGAGGACGGATCGACATGCAGACTTCATTCAAATCCCTCGCAGACCGCGCCACGCGCGTGGCGGTTGCAGCTTTCGCGACGGCATCGCTCTTGACGGCGGGCTGTGCCTGGGGCGATACAGGTGTGAATCAAGGCGTGAATCAAGGCGTGAGCCAGGCCAGCGTCCAGGCGCAGGTGCGCGCGGACGTCATCTATGTGTATTCGTTCGATGCGAGCCCGGATCAGGTGAAACTGGACAGCGGCATGGGCCAGAAGCTGAAGACGATGGCCGCTGGCGGTTCGGCCGCCAGCGAGCAGTCCCAGAAGGCGCGCGAAGCGCGTGAGCAGGTGTCTGACGAAATCGTGCGCAAACTGCAGTCGATGGGGCTGCACGTGGTACGCGCGGACGGCCCCGTGCCCGCGGACAGCAATGCGCTGATCGTCGAGGGAGGCTTCCAGAAGATCGATGAGGGTACGCGCCGGCGTCGCTTGCTGGTCGGTCTTGGCGCCGGCAAGAGCGAGGTTCGCGCATCGGTCCAGATCATGTACAAGCCCGCGAACGGTTCGCCGGTGCTGCTGCGAAGCTTCTCCGCCGATGCGGACAGCGGCCACATGCCGGGCGTGGCCGAGACTGCCGGCGTCGGCGCGGCCGCGGGCCATCTCGCGGAGTCCGCCGCGGCGGACTCGGGCCTGCATGGCATGTCCGAGGCGAAGCGCGACAGCATTTCCGCGGATGCCGCGCGGTTGGGCGATTCGATTGCGAAACAGGTGGCGGCCGCGATCTCTGCGAACGGATGGATGCCGGTCGGGCAGGCGGATTGAGGGGAGCATGCGAGCAATGCGCGGCCGCTGCCTGGACCAAATGGCTGATCCCGGATACGGATTTGATCTGGGCGACTTGTCTGGTCTTGTGACTTGTTGAGGCGGCAGGCCGCGCTATGTCGCTGTTTGTTGTCTGGCATGCATGACCGCTGGCCAGCTGCCATCCGCAATCAGGGCATGCACGGTTTCCACCAGCAGTTCCTGCACCGCGGACGCCGCAATCGACAGCGGCATGGTGGCCGAGCGGCACAGGTAGACCGGGCGTGAAACGGCTGGCTGACCGATGCGTGCTGCCGACAGCAGACCTTGGAGCACTTCGGAGGAGACCGACGCGTAGGAGAGCACCGTGTAGCCGATACCCGCCGACGCCAGTGCAATCAGCTCCGGGATGGTATTGACTTCGGCCAGGATGCGCAGGTCGACTTCGTGTGCCCGCAGATAGCCGTCGAGGAGGGCGCGAAGTCCGTGCTCACCGGCAGGCAGGATCATTGGATACTTGCTCAGGTCCCGGAAGCGGACAGTCCTGGTCAGCGGCATGGCGCTTTTGCCGCCGCTGGCGAACTGCCCCGCTGGCGCCACAAGGACAAGATCCTCGTCTACCAGATGGCTGCACAGCAGGCCGGAATCGGTCTTGTTCTGGAACGTCAGGCCGATGTCGATATGTCCGGTCAGCAGGTGGCTGGGGATGTAGCCCGTGCTGAGTTCAATGACTTGCAGCCGCACCTTGGGCCAGCGCCGGATGGTCTCCCGGACCAGCGGAACCGTCAGGATCTTGGCCATCGATTGCGGCAGGCCGATCGCCACCCGGCCCTCGGGATCGTTCATCACGTCACGCACGTGCTCGCAGGCAATGTCGAGTCGCCTCAGGATGTCGCGGGCGTGAATCGCCAGGCGCTGGCCAGCCGCGGTCGGCACCACGCCCTTGTGACTGCGCGTGAACAACGCCACGCCCAGCGCTTCTTCCAGATGCCTGATCTGGATACTCAGGGCGGGTTGCGCGATGTGCAGGACTTCCGCCGCACGAGAGATCGAGCCTGCCGTCGCCACGGCAAGGAAGCACTGCAACCCACGCAGATCTACCGGCATTCCCAATGCTGTCTCCCATCATCGCTGCCGGTGCTATGCCGGCGCGTGCGACTGCGCCAGTCCAGTCTCGCAACCCCCCGGTTCCGAGGGTATATCGCGAAATGATAGCCGGCATAAAGAATATATCTTGGACATATATCCCGCGGAAAGCAATAGTGCGGTCCTGGGCCCGCCGCGCGGCGTACGCGGATCGGCGCCGACATTGATGGGAGATGTGATGAGAATCACTCGCCGTACTTTTTTGGCAGGCACAGGTGTCGCGCTGTTGTCGCGCCCGCTCCTGGCGAGCCAGTGGCCCTCGCGGCCAATCCGGCTGGTCGTGCCATTTGCGGCCGGCGGGCCCGGTGATTTCGTGGCGCGGCAGATCGCCTTGCCGCTGGCACAGAGGCTTGGCCAGCCGGTCGTGGTGGAGAACAAGCCCGGAGCCGGCGGCAACCTGGGTACGCAAAGCGTCCTGGATGCGAGCGCCGATGGCTATACGATCCTCCTCAACACCGTAGGCATGCATGCCGTCAACCCGCTGATGTTTCCCGACCTGCGCTTCCAGCCACGGCGCGACCTGACGGCCGTCGGCGTGATCGCCACCGTGCCGAACGTGCTGGTGGTACACCCCACCAAGCTCGATGTCAGCGGCCTGGGCGACCTGGTCCGGCTTGGCCGGCAGCGGCCGGACCGCCTCAGCTACGCTACCTATGGCGCCGGCAGCTCCCCGCACATCTATGGCGCCCTGCTGTTGAAGGAGGCCGGATTCAGCGCCGTGCCGGTGCCCTACAAGGGCAGCGCGCCAGCCAGCAGCGATGTCATGGCGGGCAATGTGGACTTTCTCTTTGACAGCATGACCACATGCATCGGCCAGATCAAGGGCGGCAAGCTCAAGGCGTTGGCAATCACCTCGGCCGCCCGTTCCCCCCTGCTGCCGGATGTGYCGACTCTGCAGGAAGCTGGCTACCCGGCGCTGGACCTCAAGTTCTGGCTTTCGCTGCAAGTCTCGGCCAGGACACCGGGCACTGTCGTGAGGGCGCTGCGCGAGGCCGTTGCCGAATGCACCCAGGATGCCGCCTTCGGCAAGGCCCTGGTTGCGCGCGGCGCCGAACCGTTCCAACTGGCGCCGGCGGACGTCCAGGACTTTGTCAACCGCGATTCCGCACGCTGGACGGCGCTGGCGCGTTCCATCGACATCAAGCCCGAATAGGGTAGCCCGCGGGGCCGCGATCCGGCCCCGTACGTTGGCACCATGCCGCGCGCGGTACGGTGCCGGCATCGAACCGCTCCGGATGGATACACATGACTGGACTACAGGGAATTCGCGTACTGGACCTGAGCAAGGTGCTCGCCGGCCCGCTGTGCGGCCAATACCTGGGAGAGCTGGGTGCCGAAGTCATCAAGGTCGAGCCGGTGGGCCGCGGTGATGACACGCGCGCGTGGTTGCCACAGGACCGCGGCGAGTCTGCCACCTTCCTGGCCGTCAACCACAACAAGCGCAGCCTGGCGGTTGACCTGAAGACCGGGGAGGGCAGGCAGATCGTGCAAACGCTGGCGGCCCGCGCCGACATCGTGCTGCAGGGCTTCGGCAGCGGAGCCGCCGCCCGGCTGGGCGTGGACTACGAGACGCTGTCGGCGCGGAACCCGGCGCTGATCTACTGCGAAATCTCAGGCTACGGGCGTGCGGGGCCGTTAGGCAAGGAGCCTGGCTACGATGTGATGCTGCAAGCGTTCAGCGGAATGGTCAGCACCATGGGCGAATCCGGCGGCAAGCTCGCGCGCGCGAGCTTCTCGCCAGTGGACCTGGGTACCGGCATGCACGCTCTGAGCGGCATCCTGGCCGCGCTGCTCGAGCGCCAGAAGACCGGCAAGGGCATGCTGCTGGAGGTGTCGTTGCTGGACACGGCCATGGGGTTCATGGGCTATCTGGCGCAGAACTACTGGTGCAGCGGGAAGCTGCCACGGCCCATGGGAACAGCGCATCCAGCCATGGCGCCCTATCAGGTGTTCGAGGCCGCCGACGGGCCGGTCATGATCGGCGTCGGCAACGATGCCCAGTGGCGGCGTTTCTGCGCGGTTGCCGGGCTGCATGACGCCGTCGACGCACCCCGGTTTGCCACCAACGCGGCACGCGTCGCGCACTTCGACGAAACCGTGGCCATGGTGCAGGCGCGAATCGTCACGCAGCCGGTTGCGTACTGGCTGGATGCGCTGCGCAAAGCCGGCGTGGCTTGTGCCCCGATTCATACGCTGGGTGAGGCGCTGGCGCATCCGCAGCTGGATGCGCGCGGCCTGATTGTCGAGTCCGAGCACCCGGTGCTCGGCAAGATCCGCAACATCGGCCTGCCAGTCCGCTTTCGCGGTGAAGACCGCAAGGCAAACCGTCCGCCCCCCCTGCTCGGCGAGCACACCGATGAGGTGTTGCGCCAGGCTGGCTATGGACCCGGCACCATTGCCGAACTCAAGGCCAGCGGCGTGGTCGCTGCCGCCAACGCCCCCGAAGCCAGCCTCGGGCCCACAGCTTTGCCACTTACGGACCAGTGACTGCCATGTCTTCCGTTTCCTATGAGGTTCGCGACCGCGTCGCGGAAATCCTGCTCGACAGCCCACCCGTCAACGCGCTGAATGAAGAGATGATTGACGCCTTGCTGCAGGCGCTGTACCGCGCGGCCGAAGACAGCGCGGTACGCGCGGTGATCCTTGGCAGCGCGGTGCCACGGCGATTCTGCGCCGGGCTGCAGCTGGGCGAATTGGTTGGCGCTTCGCCAGCACGCAGCTACGCGCTGGTCGACAAGCTGTACAACGGCTTGTGCGATGCGCAATTCCGCCTTGGCAAGCCGTCCATTGCAGCGGTTGGCGGCACCGCGCGCGGCGGTGGCATGACATTGGCCATTCACTGCGACATGATTGTCGCCGCCGATACGGCTTCCTTCGGCTATCCGGAAATCGATGTCGGGCTGACGCCGGCCATTCACTACACACATCTGCCTCGCATCGTTGGCCGGCACCGCGCCTTTGACCTGCTGTTCACGGGGCGCACCTTTGACGCAGAGGAAGCCATGTCATTGGGGCTGGTCAGCCGCGTGGTTCCCGAGCAGGACGTCATGGAAGAGGCGCGCGCACTGGCGCAGGTCCTGTGCCGGAAGTCGCCGGAGATCATGCGGATGGGGCGGCTGGCATTCATGCGTGCGAACGACTCCGACTACCGTCGCGGCGTGGCTACCGCTGTCGAGTCGTTTGGCAACGTCATCGCGACCGAAGATGCAAGAGAGGGCCTCGCGGCGTTCRTGGAAAAGCGCAAGCCCCGCTGGCAAACCTGATATCCGGCAATCGGCAATCGGCATTCGGCAATCGCCGATAAGCGCCACGCGGACCCTGTTGCCCGAATCGAACCTCCATGAAGGAACAGAAGATGTCGCACCTGTCAGACACCGGATCGGTTCAACGCACTGACGAGGCATTCCGCAAGGAAATCCGCGCCTTCCTGCGGGACGCGGTGCCGCCCGATATCCGCGCTGCGACGCGCGCCCATTGCCTTGTCACCCGGGAGCAGGCGGCCCGATGGCATCGCATTCTGCATGCGCGCGGCTGGGCGGCGCCGGGTTGGCCGGCCGGGCACGGCGGGCCGGGATGGTCGCTGGTGCAACAGGCCATCTTCCGGGAGGAGCTGGCGGCCAGCGATGCGCCATATATCGAAAACCTCGGCATCGATACCATCGGCCCAACCTTGATCCGCCACGGCACACAGGAGCAATGCCGCCGATTCCTGCCCGGGATGCTCTCCTTTGACGATTTCTGGGCACAGGGCTATTCGGAGCCCGACGCCGGCTCGGACCTGGCCGCGCTGCGCACCACGGCACGCCGCGATGGCGACGCATGGATCGTGAATGGCTCCAAGATCTGGCAAAGCCTGGGGCATTGGGCCAACTGGGCCCTGGTGCTGGTACGCACCGATCCGACCGCGTTGCGCAAGCAGGATGGCATCTCCGTGCTGCTGATCGACTTGCGCTCACCCGGCGTGACGGTACGGCCGATCCGCTATATCAACGGCGCGTTGTTCCACGTCCAGATGTTCTTTGACGATGTGAGGGTGCCTGAAGCCAACCTGGTCGGCAAAGCGGACGGCGGATGGGCCATCGCCAAGGGACTGCTGGTGATCGAACGCCTGTTCGTGGCTCGGGTGGCTGAGTGCAAGGCGGAGTTGGCCCGCGCCGCGGAACTGGTCCGGGCGCGGCGCAATGAGGAAGGCCAGCCTGGGAACATGGAGCACGCCATTGAGCATGCCCTGGTCGCGCGCCGCCACGCCGCGTTGGACATTCGCCTGCGCGCGCTCGATGCGGCGTGGTGGCCGGCCGTGCGGCAGGCAGCGGACGGGGGCAGTCCCGACCTCGAAGCGTCCCTGCTGAAACTCGAAGGCATTCAGTTGCTGCAGGATCTTCATCTGTTCCGCATGGATGCGCATGGTGCCGCCTCCATGCCGTTCGATCCTGAAGCGTTGGAAGGCCGGCCGCAAGCCGGGCAGGAGCCCTCGGCCCACGCAGGCAACACGACTCTGCATATGTGGCGCTATCGTGGCAGCTCGCTGGCGGGCGGTTCCTCGGAGATCCAGCGCCAGATCGTTGCAAAGGCAATATTTGCCGGGCAGACCGAGCTCGACCGGCCGCGCAACGATCATCTCGGCGAAGAGCAGGCCATGATGGCCGATACCGTGCGCCGCTGGCTGGATGGCCACTACAGCTTCGAGCGCCGGCAGAAGATCATCGGCATGCAGGGCGGCTTCGACAATGAGGCCTGGGCAGGTCTCATCGGTCTGGGCTTGACCAACCTGGCAATGCCGGAAGCGTTTGGCGGCCTGGGCCGGTCCATGGAAGACCTGTTGCCTCTAATGGAAGCACTGGGGGAAGCGCTCGTGCTGGAACCTCTTCCGTGGAGCGCGGTACTCGGGGTCCAGGCCCTTCTCGCGCTGCCGGCCAGCACCACGCGCGATGCGCGGCTGGCGGCGCTGGCCAGTGGCGATGCGCGTTGCGCGGTGGCCTGCGGCGATGAGCCCGTCGCGGGGCGGGCGCTGCGCCCGACGATCACCGCGCGGCGGGTTGGTGGAGGCTGGCAGCTCGATGGTCTCAATCCACTGGTAATGGGTGGCGCCCAGGCGCACCACTTCATCGTCGCCGCGAAGCTGGAAGACGGCAGTCTTGGGGTATTCGACGTGCCGGCGGAAGCCGGTGGTGTCGTGGTACGCGCTTATCAGCTCCACGACGCGCGCGGCGCGGCTGACGTGCGGCTGGACGGCCTTGCGCTGGCGGCCGGCGCCTTGATCGGCCGGGGGGACGACGCGTTGGCGGCAATGGAGCATGCCATGGCACTGGCCACCATCGCCCTGTGCGCTGAAAGCGTCGGTGCCATGCGGCGCGTGCTGGGCATCACCGTCGAGTACCTGCGCACACGCAAGCAGTTCGGACGCACCCTGGCGGAACAGCAAGTCTTGCAGCATCGCGTGGTCGATCACTATCGCGCCTGGAGCGGTGCACGTCATCTGGTGCGGCGGGCATTGATCGGCTGGCATGCCGCGCTCCCCGGCGAACGCAGGCGCCGGGTCAGCGCGGCCAAGTACCTGTCCGGCATGGCTGGTCGCGCTATCGCGTTTGATGTCTTGCAGCTGCATGGCGCTGTCGGACTGCAACACGAGACGCCGGTCAGCCATTACAGCAAACGGCTCATCGGCAATGAGCTGCTGCTCGGCAATGCCGCCATGCACCTTGGCCGCTTCGCCGAGGCCGCGGATGCGGCACCCGTGCCCTGACATGGATCGGTCGGAGAATCCGAAGCAGTACATCCAGGAGACAAACAGTATGAGAGCACTCTGTCCATCGGGACGTCCGGTAGTGTCCTTCGCCTGCGGCCTTGTGGCGCTGGCGTTTTCCGCTGTCGCGGGTGCGCAGTCCGAGACCGCCTGGCCGACACGACCGGTCACGATCGTCGTACCGGGTGCGCCTGGCGGTACGATCGACATTCCCATCCGCCTGCTGGCATCAAAGCTCGGTGCACGCCTGGGCCAGCCCATCGTCGTCGACAACCGACCCGGCAGTGGCGGCATCATCGGTACGCAAGCCGCCTTGCGTGCGCCGGCCGACGGCTATATCCTCCTGGCCGGCAACGTTGGCCCGCAAGCCATCAACTACAGCGCCTACAAGCGCCTCACGTACCAACCATCGGATTTGACGCCGATTACCGATGTCATTGCCTTTCCCAATGTCCTGGTGGTCAATGCCCAGTCGCCGGTCAAGAGCGTGGCTGATCTTGTCGCCCAGATGAAGCAACACCCCGGCAAGCTGTCCTTCGGCTCCGCGGGCATCGGCCAGACCAGCCACCTGGTGGGCGAACTCTTCAAGATACGCACCGGCACGGATGCCATTCACGTGCCATACAAAGGCTCCACGCCTGCCACGACCGCCTTGCTTGCGGGGGAAACGACGTTCCAGTTCGACAATCTGACGCAGGCGCTGCCATATATCCGCTCCGGCAAGCTGCGCGCACTAGCGGTGGCCGCGGCGCAGCGCGTGCCGAGCCTGCCCGATGTGCCGACCATGGAGCAGGCCGGATTTGCCAATTTCGTCTCGACGGCATGGATTGGCATCTTCGTCGCTGCAAAAACGCCTCCCGCCGTCGTCAGCCAGCTGGAACACCACCTCGCGGCAGCCATGCGCGATCCCGACCTCCTGTCACAGCTGCGGCAAATGGGTGGGATTCCGGGCGGGCAGTCACCGGCAACGTTTTCCGCCTTTGTGGCTGGCGAGCGGGAAAGGTGGGGAGAAGTCATTCGCGCATCGAACATGACGCTTGATTGACGAATATGTCTACCGCCGACTCCCCGACCCCGCCGTAGCCGGGCAGGGCGCGCGGAAGCCGTGGCTACGCCGAACGCGGGCCAGGGAAGTCGGGTTTGTGCTTCTCCATGAAGGCGCGCGCCCCTTCGCGGGATTCCCCGGCGCCGTCATGCAGGCTGTGCGCCTCGGATAGAATTTGATGCGCCGCCATGGCGCCGGTGCTGACCGGCCGGGTGCCGCCGGGTAGCTGACAGCCATATCAACTTTCGAAATCCAGCATGAACATTGCGCTTGAAAGCCCGACGCAAGCAGAGGTGATCCGGCTTATCGACGAACTCGACGCGTACCAGAAGCCCCTATATCCGCCGGAGAGCCATCACGGCATCGATATCGAGGCGCTGTCGCAACCCAACGTGCTGTTTGCCGTGGTGCGGGACGGGCAGGGCGTTGCCGTCGGTTGCGGCGCGATCGTCTTGCAGCCGGAGTTCGGGGAAATCAAGCGCATGTACGTGCGCCCGGAACATCGCGGCGGCGGCATTGCGCTGGCCCTGCTGACCCGGCTCGAAGGCGAAGCTATCGCCAGGGACTGCCCGCGCTTCGTGCTGGAGACCGGCGTGAGCCAGCCCGAGGCACTCGCCCTGTACGGCCGGGCGGGTTACGTCCGGTGCGGGCCGTTCGGAACCTACGCCGACGACCCCCTCAGCGTGTTCATGCAAAAGGACGCGGCCCGGCCGGCCGGCCAGACCGCGGCCACACGGAGCAAATAGCCCTGGCGGTGACGCGCGGGCCGGGTATCATCTGCCTCGCTCGTCACTTTGTCCAGTCAGGATGTTCCGTACTCCCCCCATCATTTGTTCCCGACAAGGCCGCCGCGTTGCCCGGCTTTCCCGCGTGCTCGGCGCCGTGGCACTGGCGTTCGCCTGCACCGCCGGCATGCCGCCTGCCGCGCTGGCCTACGATATCGGCGAAGTCATCGACGCCATGCGCCTGGGCCGGTATCCCCTGAACGCGCCGGAGCGGCGCGTGTGGGGCACCGAGAACGCGCGCGATGCGCTGCTGGTCGGGCAGGTCGAGAACCGCTTGTTTTTCTATCGCTACCTGCGCGAAGGCGGGACATACGCGCTGGCGTTCCGCTCGCCGGCGCTGGTGATCGATCCGGACGCATGGCGTGCGTCGCGCGAGGAGAGGGTGACGGTGGCCCAGCCCAGGGGCGAACAGGTTTTCTACTGGGTGGCCTATGCCTACAGCGAATCCGATGGCAAGCAGGTGAACGGCTACCTTGTCGACGCCACGGGCGAGGCCGCCACGGTGCGCGCCGATGCCGGCACGGCCACGGTGACGAGCACGCGGCCCTGGGACGCGGCACGACAGGCCCAGGCCATGGCGACCTTGCGCGGCGCCCTGGTGAGCTATCCGAGCCGGCTTGCGGCCGTGCCGCCCGATGTGCGCTTCGTGCAGCAGGCGCCCGCCGATACGCTGGCGGCCTTCCGCGCGCTGCACCAGGCGGCGCGTGCCATACCCCGCGCGAAGACGGCGGAATTCGGCCGCGCGCTGGCGCAGCTGCGTACCTTCGTCATGGAGCACGACTACCGCGAGATCGATCCCGGGGGCGAAAGCGCCGGCACGCTGCTCGCCTTGAACGACTATGCATTCTGGCTGGCCGAGACAGGCGACGCGGCCCAGGCCGACCTGATCCTGGGCGAGGTGCTGCGCCGGGACCCGTCACGTACCGCCGCCTACCTGAACCGCGCGGATGCCCGCTGGCAGCAAAGCGGACGCGAACGCGAGCCGCAAAGGCGCGACTATTACCTGGCGCTGGCGCGCGAGGACTACCGCCAGTACTGCACCCTGCGGATGGCGTCGAATACGGCCATCCCGTCTAACGTGGCAGCCCGCATCGGCGCCGCGCTGGGCGAGCCGGCGTTGACGCCGGCCACGTGCCGGCCGCGGCTGGAGATTTTCGCGGCGATCAAGGCGGGCGACCTGGAAGCGGTGCGCGCGCAGCTTGCGCGTGGCCAGGATCCGGACGGGGTCAACGAATATGGCGTGTCGGCGCTGGGCTCGGCGGTGTACCACAAGCAGGCGGAGATCGTCCGCACCTTGCTGGCAGCCGGCGCCAAGGCGGACGGGCCGGGCACGGGCCGGGCCATGCTGGCCGGCGCCATGCCGGTCGGGCGCGATACGCGTCCCCCGGCGCAGCGCTACGCCATCGCCGACATGCTGCTGGCGGCGGGCGCCTCGGTGGAGGCGCCCGACCACAACGGCACGCCCTTGCTGATCACGCGTACGTCCTACTACGGCGACGATCGCGACACGCTGGAGTACCTGCTGTCCCACGGCGCCAACCCGAACGCGCGCGACAAGCAGGGTCGCAGCGTGCTGCACGCAGCCATCTCCAACTACCGTACCCGCTGGTTCGCCGAACAGTTGCTGGCCAGGGGCGCCGACATCAACGCGGCGTACATCCGCATGTATTACGGCGCTAGCCCCCAGTGGGAAACGCCCTTGCTGGAGGCGCTGCGCGCGTCGTACGCCGAGTTGAAGCCGGGCGCGGCCCTTGCCGTGCCGGAACGCGTGGCCTTTGCGCTCGATCATGGCGCGGATGCTTCGGTGGGCGGCTACGGCGTCAAGACCGGGGTGGCGCGCAACGGCATGGACGAAGCGCTGAGCCTGTCCGCGCGCTACCTGCAGCCGGCGCTGGTCGACCGGCTGGCGCAGGCTTCGCGCAAGCCGGCGGCGCCGCTCACCAGCGAGCCCATGTCGGCGCTGTTGCGTACGTGGAGCGAACTGGAGTTGCGCGCGGCCGCCAGCAAGGAGAGTCCTGCCTGGGACGGACTGCGGGCCAGCGCGCGTGCCGTGGGCGAGCGGATGGTTGCCGCCGGCGTCAGCCTGAAGTACCTGGACAGCGCGCAAGGCATGAAGAACAACGGCATCGCGCCGCTGAGCTTGCCGTGGCTGCCGGACGACCTGTACCTGGCATGGCTGAAGGCAGGTGCCGACCAGACCGACCGCACCGATGCGGGCGTGCGTATCGCAGGGGTGGACCAGCCCGATGCCTTGCCGCTGGTGACCATGATGATGATGGGCCAGCAAGCCAAGGTGAAGATGCTGCTTGCACACGACGGCGCGCTGTATCGCGACCCGCGGCGCTGCGGCATGGCGGTGGCGGACTTGTTGTCGTGGCGGTTGGGCCGTGGCGCCGAGGCCAGTCCGGAGCTGGCGGGCGCGGTTAGCCAGGTGATGGATGGCGCTGCCAGGGCCGGCAACTGCGATATGAGCATGACGGCGCGCGCCAGGCCTTTTGCCGGCGAGCGGGCCGACGAGCTGGCGCGGCGCGTGGCCGGGAGCGTTGCCGTCCGGTAGACGCGGCGCGGTCGCGGAACTAGCCGGGCTTTGCCGTACGCCGTCTGCCTGGCCGGTGTGCTGCCATGCCATTCATCAGCACATCGATGACCTGTTCCGCATGCTGGTCCGCCTGCGCGGGCGTCATGGGCCCCACGCCATAAAGCCGCTTCAGCAGATGGGTAGCCGATTGCACCGCCGTCAGCATGGCGGTCATCATGACGCTGGCATGCTCAGCCGGGTAGGGCTTCAGCAATTCCGCCGCATGGCACTCCGCAATCAGCGCATCGAGCTTCTCATGAAACGGCTTCATGTAGTTGTCCACCAGCCAGTCCAGTCGTGGACCGTCCTGCGCGACTTCCATGAGGACAAGGGAGTGCGCTGCCGGATGCAGGATATTGCTCACCGCGAAGGCCCTTAGCGCGGCTTGCAAGCGGGCGAGCGGATCCGAGCGATCGAGCGCATCCGCCGCTTGCCTGGATGCGGCAAGGGATCCCGCGTACGCATTCTCCACTACCGCGCGCCAGAGCCCTTCCTTGCTGCCAAAGTGGTAGTTCAGCAGCGGTTGCTTCACGCCCGCGCGGTTGGCGATGGACAGGACCGAGGCGCCGTCGAATCCTTTTTGCGTGAACTCGCTCTCGGCGGCTTCGATCAGACGCTGTCGCCCCGATACCTCGACCGCGGGGGAGGCGGGTGTCGTGGCGGCGGATGCTTCGGTGGCGCGCTTTCGGGCGGGAGTCTTGGTGTGCCGGCTATCGACAGGGGGCATGGTGGCTCAGGACGCGTTTCGCTCACGGTAACGATCCCGGCATTCTCCCACATGCCTGGGGCTTGCCCCCTGGCATCTGCCTGGGTGGCAGCTTCGCCGGGCTCTCCCTTCGCGTCCTCATCGAAGTCTCACTGATATAAGTATAAGTACCAGTGTGATCTTGACTTATACTTGTATAAATTCACGTCCCAAGGCGGCCGTGAGGCGGCCAGCAACATTGGGAGGCAGGGATGCGCGAGTTGGATGTTCCGGTATTGATCGTAGGTGCTGGCCCGGTCGGCATGCTGATGGCGGCGCTGCTGGCGGACCAGGGCATCGAGTCGCTGCTGGTCGAGCAGCGCGATGACCTGCATCTCGCGCCGCAGGCGCATGTCATCAACACCCGGACGCAGGAGATCCTGGCCGGTATCGGCGTCACCGACGAGGCACTGGCGGGTATCACGACCCATGCCGCCGAAGCGCGCTTCGTGACATGGCGGCAAAACCTTGCCGAAGGGGACCTGGCCCGCATCGATATCGGCAGCGCCGGCTACCTCGCCAGCATGGAGGCCGCCAGCAGCAAGCGCACGGCGAATATTCCCCAGCATCATCTTGAGCGCCTGCTGTTTGCCCAGGTGTCGCGCCGCGTTCGCTGCCAGACGCGCTTCGGCCATGCCTGGCAGGGCGCGGAGCACAGCGGGCACGGCGCCGTTTCGTCGGTGAAGGATGTCGCGACCGGCGAGACGTACCGGGTGCGCAGCGACTGGCTGATCGCGGCCGACGGTGCCGGCAGCCCGGTACGCCGCAGCCTGGGGTTGCCCATGGTCGGGGAGACCAACCTGGCGCATCTCATCACCATCAATTTCGAGGCGGATATCCGGCATCTGGTCAAGGACAGTCCGTCGATCCTCTTCTGGGTCCTGTCGGCCGCGGCGCCCGGCACCTTCATCGTGCACGATGCGGCGCGCTACTCGGTTTTCATGACACCGTACTTTCCGCAGTACGAATCGCCGGCCGACTTTCCGCCGGACCGCTGCGAGCGCATTCTCCGGGCAGCGCTCGGCGACCGCCATTTGCCGTTGCGCATCACGTCGCTGTCGAACTGGACGATGCAGGCTCACATTGCCGCGCCATACAGCCAGGGGCGCACCTTCCTTGTGGGCGATGCCGCGCACCGCTTCCCGCCCACCGGCGGGCTCGGGCTGAACACGGGCGCCGCCGACGCGCACAACCTGGCGTGGAAGCTGGCCTGCGTGATGAAGGGGTGGGCGGGCCCGGGGCTGCTCGATACCTATGGCGACGAGCGCAAGCCTGTCGCCGAGACGAACAGCCGCGTCAGCGTGGCAAACCACCGCAAGATGCGGCAGGTCACCGCGGCATTGGGCCTTGATGAGGACAAGCTGCCGACGCTGGCGCGGCTGCGCGCCAGCGCGCCGGCCCGCGCGCTGCCCGCCGCGCTGCGCTCCGCCGTGAAGCGCCTGCTGGTCGCACCGATCGACTCGCGGACCCGGAAAGTGCAACGGGCGGCTACGCCCGGGTTCGCGGGCATCCGGCGAAACGTGCAATTGGCCGCCGAGGCGCAGATGGAGCATTTCAACACGCTCGGCCTGGACCTGGGCTACGTGTACCGGAGCGCGGCGGTCTGCGGTGGCGGCGCGGCGGCCCCGATGGCGTCAAATCCCGTACTCGAAGTGGCGCAGTCGCTCACGCCGGGCGCGCGGCTGCCGCATTTCCGGCTGCAAGGCGTGCCGGGGTCGCCCGCCACTTCGCACGATCTGGTTGGCCATGGGCACTTCCTGCTCGCCGGCTTTGGGCGCCATGGCAAGGCGTGCGCCGGACTTGCCGAGTCAGCGAGCCAGCAGCTTGGCGGCGTAGCCGTGCACGGCGTGGACCTCGACGCCGTCACGCATCACGCCGACAGGCCGCAACTATCCGCATGGAACCTTGGGCTGCCCGACGCCGCCATCCTGGTGCGCCCCGATGGGCACATCGCCTGGCGGCATGCGGCGGCGACGGACGCGCGGTTGGAGGACGTGCTCGGCGCCCTTTGCCGGGTGCTTCAAGTCCCCGTCCCGTCACGCGAACCGCTGCCATCCGGCGCACGGCCTGTCGCGCCTGTCTCGTAAGCGCGTCCGGTCCGGGCCAAGGCTCCCGGCTGTCGCCGCGCCCCGCCGCGCAGGCACTCATCAACACTCTCGCGAAGGTTTACCTGTGACACACGATCCCGAAGCCGCGCCGCTCGGCCAGGGTGGGCATCCCACCCCCGTTGCAATCGTCGGCGCCGGCACGGCAGGCTCCGTGCTGGCCCTGCTCCTCGCCAGCCGCGGCATCCGCAGCGTGCTGATCGAGCGCCAGCCGAATGCGGATACGCATCCGCGCGGACACGTCTGGTCTGCCCGCGCGATGGAGGTGATCCGCTCCATCGATGCCGAACTTGCCGAGGCGCTGCGCGAGATCAGTTCGGCGCCGCTCAAGCTTCGCTACATCACGTGGTGCACGTCGCTGGCGGGGGTGGATCTCGGGCGCTGCGTGCCGATCGGCAACGACCCGGTGCATACCGCGCGCCTGCTGGGCAGCGGGCCTTGCCGCCCGCTGCACCTGTCCCAGAACGTGACCGATCCGATCTTGCGGCAGCGCGTTGCGGGCAGCGAGCGGATCGAGTTCCTGGCGGGATACGAGCTGGAGGCGCTGTCGCAAGACGATGACGGATGCGTGTTGACGCTGCGCGAACTGCGCAGCGGCCGGCGCGTGCGGCGCACCGCGCGCTTCGTCGCGGGTGCGGACGGCGCGCAGAGCACCGTGCGGCGCCTGCTCGGGGTGCGGTCGGCCGAGACGCCGTTGCAGGCGGTCGCGCAGATCCATTTCCGTGCGCGGCTGGACAGGCTGAACACGTCGCGGCCAAGCCCGCTGTACTGGATCCTCAACCCCCGGGTGGTGGGCACGCTTACGGCCCACACCGCCGACGACGAGGACTGGGTCCTGTCGACGGCGGTGCTGCCGGAGATCGAGCCGGCTGGCGAGATGCCGGCCGCGCGGGCGCGGGCGCTGGTGCGGGCGGCGATCGGCGATGACAGCATCGACGTCAAGGTCCAGTCGGTCCGGCCATGGGCCATGGCGCTGCGGCGCGCCGAGACCTGCCGGGTGGGCCGGGTAATGCTGTTAGGCGACGCTGCCGCCGGATTCTCCGCCATCGGGGGCTTTGGCATGAACCATGGCATCGAGGATGCGGCGAGCCTGGCGTGGCGGCTGCAGATCCTGCTGGGCGGCTTCGTCCGCGGCGACCTCGCGCAAGGGCTGTTGTCCAGTTATGCCGCCGAGCGGACCGCGAGCGCGGATGCCCATGCGCGCCGCACGCTGCAACTGAGCGAACTGTCCGACGCGGTGTTGCGTGCGGCTGGCGTGGAGCCTGCGGGCTTCAAGACGTTGTCCGCGCTTTCCCGGTCCGCGTGGGTGCGCATGCTGCCCAGGCGCGCGGCACGAGGGCTGTTCCGTACCGTGACGGGCGCCGGCCTGAAGCCGCTGGGCCATCTGGCGGCCGCGGAGCCCGGCGGCGCCGAGGCCCGGGAAAAAGTGCGAAGGGCGATCGACAAGCAGCGCGAAGTGTTCGTGACGCTGGGCACCGATCTCGGCTACGCGCATTCGGTCGGATTCGTCTGCCGCGAGCCGCATCCGCACCCTCAGTCTCCCCATGCCGGCGCCGAATACTGGCCGAGCACAAGTCCCGGCTCGCTGGTTCCCCATCTCTGGAGCGAACGCGATGGCGAGTCACTCTCGACGCGGGACCTGGCGCGGCGCGCACCGATGACGCTGCTGGTCAACGAAAAGGAGCGCGTGCGCTGGCAGGCGGCCCTGTCGCAACTGCATTCCGACTGGGGCATCGAGGTGGCGTGTCCGCTTGTCGGCAGCGGCGACGCCGCGCAGTTTCGCATCAACCCGTCGGCATTCGCCGCGGCGCTGGAGATCGACGAGTCCGGCGCCGTGCTGCTGCGCGGCGACGGCATCGTGGCCTGGCGCAGCCGGCGTCAGTGCGCCGATCCCCGGGCGGCGTTGCGGGACGTTGTCACCCGCCTGGTTTCCCAGTCCGTCACCACCATCACCACCATCACCACCAGCGCCGCAAGCGCGGCACACCTCACGAAGGAGAGGCAATGAGCGACATCATGGACCAGTTTCCTATCCCCTGCCCGGACCCGGACGCGCGTCCCCCGGCGAAGCTCGCCCATATCGTGCTCACCACGCGGCGCTTTGACGAGGCGATCCATTGGTGGAGCATCGTGCTGGGCGCGCGCGTGATGTTCCGCAATGCCTTGCTTTGCTTCCTGTCCTACGACGAAGAGCACCATCGCCTGGCGCTGATCAACGCCGCGAATTTCGAGCCCAAGCGGCGCGAGAGTACGGGCCTGGACCATGTGGCATTCACCTTCGGCTCGCTCGGCGACCTGCTTCACACCTATGAACGCCTGAAGGCGCACGCCCTCAAGCCGGAATGGTGCATCAACCATGGGCCGACCACGTCGCTGTACTACCGCGACCCCGACGGCATACAGGCTGAACTCCAGGTTGACAACTTCGCGGCGCCGGAAGACCTGCAGGCCTGGTTCCGCTCGGGCGCCTTCGCCGAAAACTCGATCGGCGTCGAGTTCGATCCGGAGCATTTGCTCGAACGCTACAAGGCGGGCGAACCCGACAGCCTGCTGATGCGGCCCGGCGAGGTGACCAGCCGCCAGTTCCTGACGTTGCGCTGAGGGAGTCAAGGCCGTGAGACTGTGTACGTTTTCCTCGGCGGACGTGGCGAGCCATGTGGGGCTCTCGCTTTCGGGCGGCCGCGTGCTGGACGTGACCGCTTCCTTTTCAGGGGACGCGCGCTTCGCTTCCCTGCTGGCGCTGATCGAGCATCAGGATGAGACGCTGCCGGCCATTCGGAAACTGGCGGCGGAAGGCGCCGGGGCGGGCCGCGCGCCGGGGGTCCATGCGCTGGGGGAGGTCCGGCTCCAGGTTCCTTACCGTCCCCCGCAGATCCGTTGCTTCAGCGTGTACGAGCAGCATCTCAGCAATGCATTCCGGCAGGTCATGGCGCATGGCGTCAGCCCGCTGACAGGTTTGCTGATGCGCATGCTGGGCGCGGGCAAAGTCCCGAAGGCCTTCTTTGAGACGCCCATGTACTACAAAGGCGCGCGCCTCAATCTTTCCGGTCACGGGGACAGGGTGCGCCGGCCCGCGCCGGGCACCAGGCTGGACTACGAGGCCGAGCTTGGGGTCATCGTCGGGCGTCCGGGCAAGAACATCGACAGCGCGGCGGCGATGTCGCACGTGTTCGGCTACGTGATCTTCAACGACTTCTCCGAACGCGCGCAGCTGATGAAGGAGATGCGCGCCCGGCCCAGCGCGGGCCCGGCCAAGGGCAAGGACTTCGATGGCAGCAACAGTCTCGGCGCCTGGGTCGTCACCGCGGATGAGATCGGCGACCCGCATGCGCTCGACGTCATCGTGCGCGTCAACGGTGAGGTGCGCGGCAAAGGCAGCACCTCGGGGATGACCCATCGCATCGACCGCATCGTCAGCTATGCATCGTCCAACGAGACCCTGCACGGTGGCGAGCTGCTCGCCACCGGATGCGTGCCGAACTGCGCCGGCATCGAGCAGTGGCGCTTCCTGCACGACGGCGATCGGGTCGAGGTTGAAATCGCCGGACTTGGCGTCCTGACCAATCTGATCACCGGCCACTGATCGCATCAAGCCCCCCCGCGAGGAGGCAGAGACATTCCCGCGGCCATAACAATGACAATGGAGACAGCAGTGAATTCGAAACAGTGGATCGTCACGTCCGCGGCAGCACTGTGCCCCGCGCTTGCGCTTGCCGACAACGGCTACTTCCAGATTGGCTACGGCGCCGAAGCGCGCGGCGTGGCCGGTGCCGCCGCCGCATCGACGCGCGATGCGTTTGGTGGCGCCAGCAATCCCGCTACCACGGTATGGGCCGGCAACCGCTTCGACGGCAACCTGATCGCCACCAACGGCCGGACCAGCATGAGCCGCTCGGCGGGCCTGCCGCCGCCATTGACCGGCGTGCTCGACACCCGCGCGGATAGCGCGAACCGCTGGGTGCCGCTTGCCGACATGGCGGTCAGCAAGATGATCGGTCCCGACCTGTCGCTGAGCCTCGTCGGCTATAGCAATGGCGCGGGCACCTACTTCACGGGCAGCGCCACAACCTGCCTCGCACCGCCGCCGGCGGCGCCCGGCGCCACCTACCGTGGCAATGTGCTATGCGGCAACGGCAGGGCCACCACCACCATCCAGCAGTTGACGATAGCGCCAACGGTATCCGCACGGGTTTCCGATACGGTCTCGGTCGGCTTCTCGCTATTGATCGCGGCCCAGTTGTTCAGTGCCGAGGGTTTGCAGGCGCTGGCCCCGCAATCGGCGGCGCCGGACCACCTGACCAACCAGGGCACGGCGTCCTCGTTCGGCGTGGGGATGCGCATCGGTTCCTACTGGCGTGCCAGCGATACGCTCAGCTTCGGCGCGGCGTACTCGCCCCGTATCCGGATGGGACGGCTCACGGAATATGAGGGCTTGCTGGCGGACCAGGGCCGCCTGGATATTCCGGAGAACATGCTGGCCGGCATGCAGTGGTCGCCCACGCCCGACCTGTCCTTTCTCTTCGACTACCAGCGCATCAACTATTCGGGAACGTCCGGGCTCGGCAATCGCCCCTTCGACGGCACCGCCTTGCGCGGCAGCGGCGGCGGCCCGGGCAATGGGTGGAAGGACATGAATGTCTTCAAGCTCGGTGTGCGCTACCAGGTGACCCCCGCCTTGCACGTGTCGGGGGGCGTTTCACTAAACAGTGCGGCCTACGCGGATGAGGACACGGCCAGCAACGTCACCTCGCCTGCCACGTTCCGCCGGCACTACACGCTCGGACTTGGCTATGCGACCGGGCCGAACAGCAAATGGTCGGTCTTCTACTCCTTGTCTCCCGGCTACACCACCACCGGCAGCTCGGCACTGGGTTCGGCCGTTGCCACACAACTTTCAGGCAATCCCACGGTAGCCGGCCGGGAAACCCTGTCGACGCGGCAGCAGAGCATCGGCGTGCAGTACTCGCAGCGCTTCTGATTGCCATCGATACCTTAATCATTCATCACGGAGTTCGTTTCGATGACGGCTTGTCTTATTCCGCGTGCCAGCGGTAACCGGGTACTCACAGGCGGTCAGCCATGAACGCGCGCACGGAGCCAACGGCGTTGCCGTCGCCCCGGCTGGACGACCGCTTCGAGCAACTCGCCGGCAAGGTCTTCCTCACCGGCAACCAGGCGATCCTGCGCATCGCGCTGGACCAGCGCCGCATCGATGCGCGCCTGGGCAAGAATACCGGGGGCTTTATCTCCGGCTACCGCGGATCGCCGCTGGGGCGGCTCGACATGGAGCTGTGGCGCATCCAGCCGTTGCTGCAGGCAATGAACGTGCGCTTCCAGCCCGGCGTCAACGAGGACCTGGCCGCCACTGCCATCTGGGGCACGCAATACGTCGGCACTTTTCCCGGCGCCACGGTGGAAGGCGTGTTTGGCATCTGGTACGGCAAGGGGCCGGGCGTCGATCGCAGCGGCGATCCGCTGAAGCACGGCAACCTGGCCGGCACCAGTGCCGCCGGCGGCGTGCTGGTCCTGGCGGGCGACGACCATAGCGCGAAGTCGTCGACCACCGCGCACCAGTCTGACTTCTCGCTGATCGCGGCAGGCATTCCGGTGCTGTACCCGGCGAACGTCCAGGACATCATCGACTTCGGCTTGCGGGGTAGGCTGCCGGACGGCAGCAGGGCGCTGGCAGGCATCGGCTGCCACACCATTGCCATGCTGAACGACCCGAAGAAGACGCACACCGTCTCGCACATGGGTGGCGAGGGGATGATGTGGATGGGGCAGGCGCCGTTCACGAACGAGCCCCATGTCTTCGCCAACATGGGCGACGGGACTTACTTCCATTCCGGCTATCTGGCGATCCGCCAGGCGCTGGCAGCCAATCTGCGGATGACCTATAAGCTGTTGTTCAACGGCTTTGTCTCCATGACGGGCGGCCAGCCGGTCGACGGTGAGCTGAGCGTCGACAAGGCTGTCGCCCAGTTGCGCGCGGAGGGGATCAGGAAGCTCGTCGTGGTCACGGATGACGTGACGGCTTACGACCAGCGCCGCCGCGCAGCGCTGGACGTGCCGGTATACGACCGCGCGGCGCTGGAGGCCGTGCAGCGCGAGCTGCGCGAATACGCCGGGCTGTCGGTGCTCATCTACGACCAGGCCTGCGCCACGGAGGCGCGGCGGCTGCGCAAGCGCGGCAAGCTGCCCGACCCGCCGGTGCGGACCTATATCGACCCCGAAGTCTGCGAGGGCTGCGGCGATTGCGGCGACCAGTCCGGATGCCTGGCCATCGAGCCGCTGGAGACGGCGCTGGGCCGCAAGCGGCAGATCAACCAGTCGTCGTGCAACAAGGACATGTCGTGCGTGCGCGGCTTTTGCCCGAGCTTCGTGACGCTCGACGGGGCAAAGCCGCGCCGGCCTGAAGCCAAGGGCGGCACGCCAGGCGAACTGAAGATTCCCGTGCTGCCGGACCCCGCCATCCCGGGCGATTTCGAACCGGCGTCGATCCTGGTGGCGGGCATCGGCGGCACCGGCGTCGTGACCATTGGCGCCGTGCTGACCATGGCGGCGCACCTGGATGGCAAGGCCGGCAGTTCACTGGACATCACCGGACTATCCCAGAAGTACGGTGCGGTCGGGTCGCATATCCGGATTGCCCCCAGCGCGGAACTGCTGCACGCCGCGCGCATCGGCAGCGGCGAAGCCGATGTCCTGCTGGGATGCGACCTGATCGTCGCGGCCGGCGCCGACGCCCTGTCGCGGTTGCGTCCGGGGCTGGCGCGCGCCTTCGTCAATACCGAGATCGTTCCCACCAGTGACTTCACCAGCCAGCCGGACTGGTCGGCCAATGAGACAGGTCTCAGGCAGCGGCTGACCGCGGCACTGGGCGGGCGAACCGAATTTATCGACGTGGCGGCGCTGGCGCGGCAACTCCTTGGCGATGCCATTCTCTCGAACATGCTTTTGCTTGGCTACGCCTGGCAGAAGGGCGCGATCCCGGTGCGGCGGCCCGCGATGGAGAAGGCCATCGAACTCAACGGGGTGGCGGCCGCCACCAACCAGAAGGCGTTCGCGCTAGGCCGGTGGCTCGCGCATGACAACGCGGCGGTACTGCGGCTGCTGGCGCCCGTGCAGGTGGTCCGGATGCAGATGACGGCGGGCGGATCGCTGGCCGGGCTGATCGAGGACCGGGCCCGGCGACTTGTCGGCTATCAGAACACGGCGCTTGCCGATCGCTACCGCAAGCGGATCGCGGCGGTCCAGCGCACGCTGGCAGGCCGCAGCGACGCCGAGGCCCTGGTCCGTCAGGTGGCGACGCAGTACTTTCGCGTGCTTGCGGTCAAGGACGAGTTCGAGGTGGCGCGCTTGTATGCCAGGCCCGAGTTCCTGCAGTCCCTGCGCGATGCGTTCGAAGGCGAGTTCAAGATTGGCTTCCATCTGGCGGGCGGCCCCTTCGGCAAGCTGGACAAACTTACCGGAAAGGTCGGCAAGACACGCGTTGGCGGCTGGATACGTCCCATGTTCCGCATGCTGGCCGGCGTGCGCTTCCTGCGTGGCAGCTGGCTCGACCCGTTCGCACGCGGCGCGGAGGCGGTACTGAATCGCCGCGTGCGCGATGCCTACGAAGAAGACCTCGACGCGATTGAACAGGTGGCGGTGCAATGGCCCGCCGAGCGCTTGCGGGAACTGCTGGCCTGGCCCGCCAGCGTGCGCGGGTATGGGCATGTCCGGGAACGGCAGGCGCAGTCCGGCTTCGCCAGGCGGGACAAGGCCCGCTCGAACCCATTTCCCGACGAGGAAGCATCTTGAACAAAGTCATCATCACCTGCGCCATTACCGGGTCCATCCACACGCCATCCATGTCGCCCCATCTGCCTGTCACGCCTGAGGACATTGCAGCGAGCGCGATTGGCGCCGCGCAGGCCGGCGCCGCCATCGTTCACCTCCACGCGCGCGATCCCGGCGATGGACGTCCTTCGCAGGACCCGGCGCTATTTCGCCGGTTCGCACCGGCCATCAAGGCGGCTTCGGATGTGGTGATCAACCTGACCACGGGCGGCGCGCCGACGATGAGCGTCGAGGAGCGGCTGCAGCCCGCGCCGCAGTTGCGGCCGGAACTCGCGTCCCTCAATATGGGCACGATGAACTTCGGCCTGTACGAATTGCTGGACCGCTTCAAGGACCTCAGGCACGAGTGGGAGCGTCCCTACCTGGAGCGAAGCTACGACGGCATCTTCAGGAACACGTTCAAGGACATCGCATACATTCTCCAGTCCTGCAGTGAAAACCAGACGCGGTTCGAGATCGAGTGCTACGACATCGGGCACCTCTACACGGCGGCCCACTTCCTCGATCGCGCGCTCCTGACGCCACCGCTGCTGATTCAGTCCGTGTTCGGGCTGCGGGGCGGCATCGGTGCGCATGTGGAGGACCTGATGCACATGCGCCGTACCGCGGACCGGCTGTTCGGCAGTGACTACGTCTGGTCGGTGCTGGGCGCCGGACGGCATCAGATGCCGCTGGCGGCGATTTCCGCGTCGGTCGGCGGCAATGTGCGCGTCGGGCTGGAGGATTCCCTGTGGGATGGCCCCGGCAGGCTCGCGCACAGCAATGCCGCGCAGGTACTGCGGGCGCGCAGTGTGATCGAGGCGCTGTCGCTCGAGGTCGCCACGCCGGAAGAAGCGCGGTCGCTGCTGAAACTGAAGGGGCGCAATAACGTCGGCTTCTGAAGYGGAAGGTGGTCCGGATCAACGCGTGCCGGGCCTCGTTCGAAGCTTGCAAGCAAGGGTATGGAAGGGGGTGGACAAAGGATCCACCTTCTCCAATTTCATCGGAATCCTGGTTTGTGCTCAATCCGTCTCATCGATATAATTCACCGGCAATGCCGCCCGACCGGGGCATTTCATTCTTATATCCATTGAGCTGGAGCATTTAATGTTGTTGATTTGGCAAGGTTTAGGTTTTCTCGTTGTCATCGTTCCGCTTGCCGTCATGCTTGTCATGAGCCTGCTGGGCTCGGTGCTGAATCTTTCCAACGTGGCGACGATTGTCGTTGCACTGATGTTGTCCGCCGTGGCCGTCTTCTATCTCGGGCGCCGCCTCAACTCCCGCCCCGGGCGCATCCTGGTCGATCCCAAGACCCAGGAACCCGTCGAGCTTCGCAAGCGCCATACGCTGTTCTGGATCCCCATGCAGTATTGGGCGGTTCCTATCCTGATCATTGCCGGCATCGCCGCGATGGCGCTGTTTACCGCTGGCGCATAGTCTCCACGGGCGGGCCGCTTATCTTGTCAGCCCGTTCCCGCGTCGCCGGACGCCTGTCCGGCCCTGTTTTGCAAGCCGCCAACACCAATGCCGGCGGCAGATGATCGGGAGGCCGCGTAGAATATCGCTCTTTCAACCTGAACGGCGGCCCGCCATGCAAGCTTCGGGCACGCAGGGCGCGCAGGCACTTTCAAGAGTCGGCCCCGCCAAAGGTTGATGGTTTTCGTCAAGAGATTTCAAGTTGAAAAATCCGGTCAGTTACTGGCGCAATCGCCGGTTCTCCTCCGCGTTGCCTGAGGAGAGTGCATTGCATGGCGCCGGTACGGCGGCCCGGCGTGCCCGGCGCGGTATTGTCCTGCTGACCTTCGCCTTTGCGCTAAGCCAGTTCTATCGCAGCTGCCTGGCCGTGATGGCGCCCGAACTCCAGCATGACTTTGGCTTGACCGCCGCGGGTTTCGGCAGCTTGTCCTCCTGCTTCTTCCTGGCATTCGCGGTCGCGCAGATTCCCGTCGGGATCGCCTTCGACCGATATGGCGTGGGCAAGCCCACGGCCCTTCTTCTTGCCGTCGGCGCGGTGTCTTCCTTGCTGTTTACGGCCGCGCCCAACGGCACGGTCGCCATGCTTGCCCAGGCGGGGCTTGGACTGGCCTGCGCACCGGTCTTCATGGGGCTGCTGCATTTCGCTTCCGAGCAGCTCTCCGAAAGGAACTACACCAGGGTTGTCAGCCAGTCCAACGCCACGGGCATGATTGGCGCACTGTGCGCAACGGCGCCGCTCGGGTGGGCCATGCACCTGCTCGGCTGGCGTGTTGCCATGTCCTTCGCGGCGCTTTGCATGGTTGTCGCCTGCTACGGCGTCTGGCGTTTCGTCCGGGACGAAGGGCACGCCGAGGCCCGCCATGTTCCGCTGTGGCCCATGCTCTCGCAGAGCGCGAAGCTGCTGGCCATCGCGCCCTTGTGGACCCTCATCCCGATGTGCGTCGCCATGTCGGCGGGCACGGCGTTCCGCAATGCGTGGAGCGGGCCCTATCTGGCCAATGTGTATGGCCTCGACTCCGGCGCCCGTGGCGTCGCGCTGGCCTTGCTCAGCGTCAGCGGGTTCCTGACCGCATTCTTCCTGCCTGTGCTGGTGCGGCGCAGCTCGCTCAAGACGACCATCGCGGCATGGTCCTGTTTCGCGATGACGGGTGCGATCTTGCTGACCATCTGGCCTGCGAGCGGCATGGTTTCCGGCGTGGGCCTGATGGCGTTGCTGTCGACCATCGGCATGCTGCATCCGCTGGTCATGGCGCAGGGGCGTGGCCTGGTTCCGCCGTCTTCGCGCGGGAGAGGTCTCGGCGTGCTCAACACGTTCGTCTTCCTCGGCTCGGCGCTGACCTCGTGGGGGTTCGGCATGATTGCCCGGATGGGCGACCTGCAGCGCTGGCCGGTCTCGAAGACCTACGCCGCGATTTTCCTCACCGCGGCGGTGGTGGTAGCGCTGGCGGTGGTGCCGTATCTCTTCAGTCCGGCGCCGAAAAGAAGCTGAGCCGCGCGCCGGCGCAAACGCATTTCACCCGACCCTGGCTATCCTTTCGGAGGCACGGTTCGAAGCGAGCCTGGAAAACAATGAAAAAACGGATTCGCCTTGTTTGCTTCGCCGTGGCGGTCGCCGCCCTGGCTTATCCATCGTATCTTTACCTGTACTACGGCGTGCCTCATGGGGCCAGGGTATATAGCCCGAACCAGGCGTTCTACTATCAGAAGTACAAACTGTTCAGTTGGATGAACCTGATCCCGACAATGTCCACCCCTGGGCAGGGATCGGACAAGCTCTACTATGTGAACGGCTATGTCCGGGTGTATTCAGCCAATGGCATGCAGGTCGGCGAGACCCCTGCGTCCGGCGTGCCGGTGGCGGAAGTGCACTGGGCAGGCGATGCGGTGGTGGTGATGGACGGCCACGACGGCGGCATCATCGAACTGCCGGGGAAGTCCGAATAACCGGGGTCAGAGCGGGGCGGATATCAGGCTGGCGCGCGTACGGAACGCGCCGCGCCCCTCGCCCCCGTTCGCCAGGCAGGCGGCGATGTGGTCGACAAGACGCGGCACCCGGATCTGGCATGGCGTTCCCGGTGGGGATCAACCCACGATCAGTTTCAACCCGGCGGGCAGGGACTCGCCAAACACGCGCCCCTCGTCGGCCTCATCGAGTTCCACCGTTTCGCGCACCATGGCGATCCAGCTTTGCGGTGCGTGGGCGGCTTCCAGCCGCCGGACCACGCTCGCGCGGATCTCGGGGGACAGGTCCCTGGAGCGGTCGCCCGTCATGCGGGCGATCTGGACGGCGGCGAACGCGGCCGGCTCGACCTTCTTCCAGTCGAGCGCAAGAATCGCTTCCAGCCATTGCGCGGCGACCTCGGCTGGCACGACGCTGTGCGCGCTGCCATAGAACGGCCGGCGTGCCCCGATGCGGCCCACGGCCCACCAGCCCTGGCTGTTTTCCGAGGGCTTGCGCAGCCGGGCCAGCAGCCATTCGGCGAGTTCGATCTTGCGCTCGGCCGGGATGCGCTCAAGGGACCCGGCAAGGCGCACCATGTCGGCGTAGCCGGCCCTCGCGGGGCCGGCAGGCCGTTTATATCGCGTGCTGCCGGGCGGCTGCAGATAGAAGGCCATGTCATCCAGCAAGCGCAGTTGCGCGCTCTCGTCCAGGCCGCCCGCCGCCCGCCGCCAGAGTGTCCACCACTCCGACCAGATCTGGCTTTCGTTGACGTACTGGATCCCTTGCTCGTACAGCGACCAGAGCTGTTCGACGCGCCAGTCGTCTAGCGGGTAGCCGAACCCCGGCCGCACGCAGTAGCCGGCCAGGTTCAGCCACAGGCGTTCATGGTCGGCCGTGCGCCGCCGCCGCCGCACGCGCTCCCAGAACGTGCCGAACAGTTCGCGAAGCAGGGCGCTGTCCCAGCGCTCGCGCGTGCCCAGGAGTTGTTCCAGTTGCGCCCGCATCCGCTTGACCTCCTTGGGGCCGACGTCTTGCGAGCGCGCGCCGAAGGTACGGTCGATGGCTTCGACCGCTTGCGGCAAGGCTGCGTTTGGCATATCCGGCGTTTCAGCGGGCGTGGGCGCTGCCGTGCCGTTGGCGCGCAGCTGGAATTCGAGCAGCCATCGCTGCGAGGCATCCGCCATGTCGATGCAGTGCACCTCCAGCGTGCCGACCTCGGTCAGCGACGTGGTGAGCTGCACCGGCGTTTCCCGGGGCCCGCTCGCGCCGCGCGGCTGCACCACGGTGGCAATCGGCGGCAGGCGAACGAAGTCGCCCTTCGACAGATCGGTCAGCTCGCCCGGCCGATAGGCCGTGTCGGCGACGGAGGAAACCAGGTGGAAGCGCACCGGATGCCCGAGCCGCAGGGCGAAGGCGCGATCCTCCAGATGGATCTCGTGGCCTTCTTCCGTGCCTCGCGGCAACAGGCAGATGCCTTGCTGCCCCTGCGCGCCATCGTCGAGAACGAGGAAGTAGCTGCGCGGCGATCCCCCGCCGATGCGCGGCGCCTGGCCGGTACGGGCGCGCGCGTACGCTACCGCGCCACGGGCAACGGCTACGTCGGGGTTGTCGTTGTGCAGTACCTGCACGGGCGCACCGCGCCAGGTGCCCAGGGTGCCGGCAACGCGCCCCGCCAGCGCATCGGCGCGGAACACCCCGCCGTTGAGCAGCAGGGTATCGGGCATCGCCAGCGCACCATCAAGCGTCTGCGCCGCGCCCAGTGCCGTTTGCGACTGCGCGGCGTGCTGGCTCAGGAAGGCCGCAACGTGCCGCGTGACCGCCGGGTCGGCCGCATAGGGCAGGCCAAACTCGACAATGGCGCCCCGTGCGCGGCCGGGCCGTTCACTGGACGACACTGCGGGGAAGAATCCATCGACGATGAGCTGTTGGATTTCCTGCCGCGTCACTTCCACCGAGCGCGCCGCGCCGATCAGCCGGGAGCCCGCGCCCAGCAGCGTCACCGTGACCGAGTCCGGCGGCTGCGCGCCGAGGAGCTGCTCCTTGGCGGCGCGGCAGCGCGCGACGAGCTGCGACAGGCTGGCCGCCGACAGCCGTGTCTCCGCCGTGGCGAGACGCGCTTCGACAAGATGCGCCAGGGCGAGGTCCATATTGTCGCCGCCGAGCATCAGGTGATTGCCCACGCCGATGCGGGTCAGTTGCGGCTGCCCGTCCTGCATCTCCACCTTGATGAGGGTCAGGTCGGTGGTGCCGCCGCCGACGTCGCAGATCAGCACCAGGCGCGTTTGCGCAAGGTCCGCTTCCAGTGTCTGGCGATGATGGAACAGCCAGTCGTAGAACGCAGCCTGCGGCTCTTCGAGCAGGCGCAGGGCGGGCAGCCCGCCCATGCGCGCCGCTTCCAGCGTCAGCGCGCGCGCGCCTTCGTCGAAGGAGGCGGGCACGGTAAGCACCACGTCCTGTTCTTCGAGCGGAGCCTGCGGGAAACGGTGATTCCATGCCGCGCGCACGTAGGCCAGATAGCTGGCGCTGGCCGCCACCGGCGAGATCTTGCCGACCTCTTCGTCCGCCCCCCACGGCAGGATCGGCGCGGTCCGGTCGACCGAGGCATGCGACAGCCAGCTTTTCGCGCTGGCCACGAGCCTGCCGGGCACCTGCGCGCCCAGCGTAGCCGCGAGGCGGCCGATCACGGTCCGGCGCGCTCCGGCGCTCGCGGCATGTTGCCACGGCAACTGCAGGTCGGCCCCGTTGAGTTCGCCGGGCGCCGCGTGGTAGCGCACGGATGGCAGGAGAGGCCGCGCGGCGACCTCTCCCAGGCTGACCAGCTGATCGATATCGAAGACGCGGATCTGCTCGGACCCCGCCTCCGCATAGGCGACGACCGTGTTGCTGGTGCCAAGGTCAATGCCGACGATGTACGGCTTCATCTCAGTCAGGCATTGGGGTTGCCGCGCACGTCGAACTCGACCTTCCAGCGCTCGCCGGCGCCGCGGGGCACGGCTTCCAGTTCCAGCGTCCCGGCCTCGGTGACCCGCGCGTGCAGTTTCACCGGGACCACTTCGCCGGGCGTGCGCCCTTCGGGCGGCAGCGTGGCCTGGATTTCATCGAGTTCCTGCAGTTCCTCGGGCGACCAGGAGTCGAGCAGGGTGCCGACCTGATCCTGGCGGCGCACCGACGAGCCGAAGAAGCGGAAGTGGACGGGCTCGCCCACCACCAGGCCGAATTCCTGCGGCGRCAACGCGGCCTCGGTCCCTTCTTCCATGCCGAACGGCGCCACGCACAGCGCCTGTATGGGCGGCTCGAAGCCAGGCACGGCGGGCATCGACGATTCCACGGCGATATAGTAGGCACGCGCGGTGCCGCCACGGATGCGCACGCCCTTGCCGCGCCGCACGTAGCCGTAATACGCAGCGCCGCGCGCCACGGCCAGGTCCAGGTCGGCGCCTTCCAGCAGGCGCGCAGGCGCCGCGCCTTCCGCCGCAAGCCAGCCATTGAGCGTCTGCAGGATGCGCTCCACCAGCAAGCCCGACTTGAACACGCCGCCATTGAAGAGGACGGCGGTGGGGTGCAGGAACGTCGCGCCTTCCGGCTGCGCGCTCTGGAAGCCTTCGAGTTCCGCGAGCGCCGCCACCTGGCGGCCCAGGAACGCGGCCAGATGCCGCGTGATGGCCGCATCCTGCGCATACGGCAGGCCGAGTTGCGTGAGCCCGCCGCGCGCCCGGCTTACCGGGCGGGCCGAGCCCTCCACTTGCGGGAAGAAGCCTTCCAGGATGGTCTGGGTGAGCTCGGCGCGGGTCAGCTCCGTGCGGATCGAGCCGCCGATCAGCTTGGACCCCCGGCTCGGCACGACCAGCGGCACGGCATCCGTGGCCGGATCGGTGAGCAGCGTTTCCTTGGCCGAGCGGCAGGCATAGGTGAGCGCGCGCAGTTGCCACGGATCGGCCTGCGTGCCCTGGCCAGCCAGCTTGCGCGCCACCACATGGGCCAGCGCGAGATCCATATTGTCGCCACCGAGCAGGATGTGCTCGCCCACGGCAACGCGGTGCAGCTCCAGGTTGCCATCGCGCTCGACCACGGCGATCAGCGAAAGGTCGGTGGTGCCGCCGCCGACGTCCACGACGAGGATGATGTCGCCGACCCTTACCTGCTTGCGCCAGTGGCCGTCGCTCTTCTGGATCCAGCTATAGAGCGCGGCCTGGGGCTCTTCCAGCAGGGTCATGCGTGCATACCCGGCCGCTTCGGCCGCTTCGGCGGTCAGCTCCCGCGCGGCGGGGTCGAACGAGGCGGGAATCGTGACGGTGATTTCCTGCTCGCCGAACGGGGCTTCGGGATGCGCGTGATCCCACGCCTCACGCAGGTGCGTGAGATAGCGCACGGAGGTCTCGAGCGGCGAGACGCGCGTCACTTCAGGCGGCGCGTCGTTCGGCAGGATCGCCGCCCGGCGATCCACGCCGGGGTGGCACAGCCAGCTTTTCGCACTCGACACCAGCCGGATCGGCGTGGCTGCGCCGCGGGTGCGCGCCAGTTCGCCGACCGCGAAGTCGCGCGTGGCGTTCCACGGCAAGCCCAGGTCGCCCGGGGCGAGTTCGCTCGGGTGCGGCAGGTAGAGGAAGGAGGGCAGCAGATCGAGGTCTTCGATGGCACCCGGCGCGGTGAGTTGCGTGACCGGCAGGACACCCTGGCTGGTCTTCTCGCCGTCGCTGGCGGTAAGGTCGACGTAGGAGAGGGCGCTATGCGTGGTGCCCAGGTCGATGCCGATGGAATAGCGTGCTGCGCTCATAGTTCCACCTCGGCCGGGGCGATCACGGTGGCGTCATGGCGTTCGGCCAGCCGGGGCAGGCGGACTTCCGCGACTTTCCAGCCGCGGTGGCTGATGCTGCCGCTGAACGGCGCGCTGCCTACCACGTTGCCGGTCAGCCGGACGGCGGTGGCGTCGAAGCCGTCGGCCAGCGTCACGCGGCTGCCCTCGGCTTCCTCGCGCACCGGCTTGATGGTGAAGTGTTCACGCAGCACCGCGCGGCAGCCATCGTGCACGAGGCGGGCGGCGGCACCGATTTCCGTGTCGGAATAGGCCGCGATGTCTTCCTCGACAAAGTCCACGAAACGCGCGTCGCGCTGGAGCAGTCCCAGCAACTGGAGTGCCGCGGCCGGGCTCGCTTCCTTCAGCGCGGGGGCGGCAGGCCGCGGCGCCGGTGCGGCAGCTTGCGGCACCGGGGCTGCGGCTGCAGCGCCTTCGCCGCTGCGCAGGCGGCGCACGCCGGCGGCGAAATCGCGGTCGCCCAGGATGGTGAAGAAGGTGCCGACGGCAAGAGAGACCCTGCCGAAGAAAGATAGGTTCGAGTCGGTCATTAAATGCTCCTGGTGTGCTCTGTTAAAGGACGAGCTGTCCCCTCGCGACGCTGGACAAGCCCCGGAGGCTCATGCGATTCCGGACACCTGGGCACGAGCCGGGCGTCAGCGTCTTGTGTTTTTTGGCCCTGCCGGGCCTCTCAGGTGCGTATTTTGCCCTATTGCGCCTGCGAACCGGCCCCGCCGGTTATACAGCATCGCGGTGTGTTTCATATGGCGTTGGCGCAGGCCTGTGCTTTTCAGGCAGCCACGAAGCCTTGGCGGCATGCCGCAACCAGCTCGCGCGCCGTCTGTTCCCGCCGTGTGCGCTCAAGCGCCTGCGCCTGGCCAATGCCATCGGCAAGCGCTTGCACCGCCACAGTGCACGGGGCCTCCGGCGGCGCCCAGGTGGCGGCGAACGCGGCCTGTTTGCTGGTCCCCGGATCCAGCCCCGGCCGTGTGATGTTCACGCTCGGCACGGCAAATGCCATGGCCACGATGCGGCCGTGGAGGCTGCTGCCGGCAAAGCCGCGGCTGTGCGCGATCACGGCGCAGATGTCCCAGATATCGAGGGACCGGACGATGCCCGGCGCGGGCGTGCCCATGCGTTGCGCCAGCCGCCGGTAGCAGGACAGGTCGTCATGCCAGGGCGCGGCACCGGCGCGGAACAGCACCACGCCGTATCCGGTTGACCGCGCGGCGCGGTCGAGCTGGCTGGCGATCTCGCCGAGGGTTTGGTCGTCGCCGAAGTCCGCGCTGAACTGCACGGCAAGATAACCCTGCGGGAAGGCGTCGGTCATGCGCGCCGGCTCACCGTGGCGGACCCGCTGGCGGATGCGCTCGCCGAACAGCGCCGCGACCATCACCGCGGGATCCGGGACAAGGCTGGCCGCGATGCCGTTGGCCCGCAGGATCTGCCTGGTCCGGCCATCCCTCACGCTGACATGGGCCGCGGCCCTCAGCTTGCCCAGCACTTCCGCCCGCATGGCAGGGTCGCGCTGGTCCAGGCCGACGCCGCCCACGGCGTTGTAGATCACGGCCCGCGCCTGGGGAAACAGGCCCTGCGGCAGCACGTAAGGCGCCCGGTCCTCCACGCCCAGCACGCTGCGCGCCCATGCCTGGCGCTCCCGCTGCCGGTCGTCGAGCCGCGCGATCAGCACGTCTGCCTTGCCCGGTGGCTGCAGCATCACAGCCGCCTCCCACGCTTCGCAGCAAAGAATCTCGCCACCCACGTGGATGATGCCGGGCGCTTGCAGGTCCGGCCGCGCCGCCAGATGCAGCAGGGAATCGACCCGGTGGCCGCCGTGCGGCAGCAGGTTGCGCCGCGCCAGCCCGGCATAGCGCAGCGGCTGGTCTTTCAGCAGGCAGGTGAGGACATGGGGCAACAGCAGATCGCCGAAGTTATGGCGATCGAAGGCACCAAACAGGATGACGGGGCAACCGGCGTCGGGGGCAGGGGGCACGGGGAGGGTGAGCCAGGGATCTCATCCAAGCATAGGCGGCCCGTGGCGGGTCTCTCCTATATTAGTGAGTGTCAGCGAGCGCGCCGCCGCCATCCGGCGCCCGGGTTCAGGCATCGAGCGGCATCGCGCTGGTGCACTTGATCTCATCCAGGCAAACGCTGGACTTGACCCCGCTCACGCCAGGGATGCGCATCAACGTGTCGAGCAGGAAATCGGAAAGCGATTTGAGATCGCGCGCCACCACCTTCAGCACGTAGTCGATATCCCCGGTGACGGAGAAGCATTCCTGGATCTGCGCCAGCTCGGCGACAAGTCCCTTGAAGTTCGACAGATCCCGGATGTGGCCCCGCTCCATCGTGACATGGATAAAGGCGACGACGCCAAAGCCCAGGCTGGCGGAGTCCAGCCGGGCTTCGTAGCGCTTGATGATGCCGGCCTCTTCCAGCCGGCGGTGCCGGCGCAGTGTCTGCGCCGGCGACAGGCGGATAGCCTCGGCCAGTTCGAGGTTGGAGGCGCGTCCATTTTCCTGCAGCGCCGCCAGCAAGCGGCGGTCTATGCGATCAAGCTCAGGATTGTGCACTTTTGTTTCCCTTGTTCCTGCAATGATGAAATTTTATCTCATGATCTAGGGTTTGCCTGCGTGGATAACGAAATCCTATTTACCGGAGCGGAATATAAACTCATTGCCAGATTGACGGTACGGACAGGGAGTTGAGAGCCCACGCCGTACGTGTCTGGCGCTGCGCACCAACGCGTTGGCGCACAGCTGCCGCAATAATATTTCTCTCGTCCCCCCAACTTCCTGTTGAGCACACCATGGCCGATCTGTTTGAAAACCCGATGCAGTTGATGGGCTTCGAATTCGTGGAATTCGCCTCGCCCACTCCCAACCTCCTGGAGCCGCTGTTCGAACAGATGGGCTTCAGCCTGGTCGCGCGCCACCGCTCCAAGGACGTGGTGCTGTACCGCCAGGGCGATGTCAACTTCATCGTCAACCGCGAGCCGAACAGCCCGGCGGCGTACTTCGCGGCCGAGCACGGCCCGAGCGCCTGCGGCATGGCATTCCGCGTGAAGGACTCGCACAAGGCTTATGCGCGCGCCCTGGAACTCGGCGCCCAGCCGGTGGAAATCGCCACCGGCCCGATGGAACTGCGCCTGCCGGCGATCAAGGGCATCGGCGGCGCGCCGCTGTACCTGATCGATCGCTTCGAGGAAGGCAAGTCCATCTATGACATCGACTTCGAATTCATCGAAGGCGTGGACCGCCACCCGGTGGGCCATGGCCTGCGCCTGATCGACCACCTGACGCACAACGTCTACCGTGGCCGCATGGCTTACTGGGCTAATTTCTATGAAAAGCTGTTCAATTTCCGTGAAATCCGCTACTTCGACATCCAGGGCGAATACACCGGCCTGACCTCGAAGGCCATGACCGCCCCCGACGGCAAGATCCGCATCCCGCTGAACGAGGAATCGTCCAAGGGTGCCGGCCAGATCGAGGAATTCCTGATGGCCTTCAACGGCGAGGGCATCCAGCACATCGCCTTCCTGACGGACAACCTGATCGAAGTCATCGACAGCCTGCAGATGGCCGGCGTGCCCCTGATGACCGCGCCCAACGATTACTACTACGAAGGCCTGGAAAAGCGCCTGCCGGGCCACGGCCTGCCGGTGGACCAGCTGAAGGCGCGCGGCATCCTGGTGGACGGCACGACCGAAGGCGGCAAGCCGCGCCTGCTGCTGCAGATCTTCTCCAAGACCGCGCTCGGCCCGGTGTTCTTCGAGTTCATCCAGCGCAAGGGCGACGAAGGCTTCGGCGAAGGCAACTTCAAGGCGCTCTTCGAATCGCTGGAGCGCGACCAGATCGAACGCGGCACGCTCAAGGTCTGAAGCCCATAAGGCAGCTAGACACCGGGGCACCGAGCCGCGGACTGCAACAACACCGCCCGGCGCCCGCAGCAAGACTGCGCGCCGGCGGTGCCTGGCCAAAGCGCCCGCAACACGCGAGAGGCGCAGGCCCACATTCCAAAAGAGTGGGTAGAGACACAATATGGTTCCCAATTCCAAGAACACGGAAGAGACACTCCAGCGCGGCTTGAAAAACCGGCATATCCAGCTGATCGCGCTGGGCGGTGCCATCGGCACCGGGCTGTTCCTGGGCATTGCCCAGACCATCAAGATGGCAGGCCCTTCGGTCCTGCTCGGCTACGCGGTGGCCGGGATCATCGCCTTCTTCATCATGCGCCAACTCGGCGAAATGGTGGTCGACGAACCCGTCGCCGGCTCCTTCAGCCACTTCGCCAACAAGTATTGCGGCAGCTTTGCCGGCTTCATGTCAGGCTGGAACTACTGGGTGCTCTATATCCTGGTCAGCATGGCGGAACTGTCGGCGGTGGGCATCTATGTCCAGTACTGGTGGCCGCACATTCCCACCTGGGTATCCGCGCTGGCGTTCTTCCTGCTGATCAACGCCATCAACCTGTCGAGCGTCAAGTCCTTCGGCGAGATGGAGTTCTGGTTCTCCATCGTCAAGGTCCTGGCCATCGTCGGCATGATCGTGTTCGGCGGCTATCTGCTGGCGTCCGGCACGGCCGGCCCGCAAGCGAGCGTGGCCAACCTGTGGCAGCACGGCGGCTTCTTCCCGAACGGCATCAGCGGCCTGGTCATGGCCATGGCGGTGATCATGTTCTCGTTCGGCGGCCTGGAACTGGTGGGCATTACCGCGGCAGAGGCGGATGCGCCGGAAAAGACCATCCCCAAGGCCACCAACCAGGTGATCTACCGCATCCTGATCTTCTACGTTGGCGCGCTGGGCGTACTGCTCTCGCTCTACCCGTGGGAAAAGGTCGTGACCGGCGGCAGCCCGTTCGTGCTGATCTTCCATGCGATGAACAGTGACATCGTGGCCACGGTGCTGAATGCCGTGGTGCTGACCGCCGCGCTGTCCGTCTACAACAGCGGCGTGTACTGCAACAGCCGCATGCTGTACGGCCTGGCCAAGCAGGGCAATGCGCCGCAAGCGCTGCTGAAGGTCAACAAGCGCGGGATTCCGCTGGCCGCGCTGGGAGTTTCGGCACTGGCCACGGCCGCCTGCGTTGTGATCAACTACTTCATGCCGGGCGAAGCCTTCGAACTGCTGATGGGCCTGGTGGTCTCGGCGCTCATCATCAACTGGGCGATGATCAGCATCATTCACCTCAAGTTCCGCCGCGACAAGCGCATCGCCGGGCAGGAGACGCGCTTCAGGAGCCTGGGCTATCCGTTCACGAACTACCTGTGCCTGGTCTTCCTGGCGGGTATCCTGTACGTGATGTACCTCACGCCGGGGCTGCGCATTTCGGTGTACCTGATTCCGGCATGGATGGCCGTGCTGGGCGTGAGCTACCGATTGCGGCAAAAGAACGCGGCGCCGGCCCTGCAGCAGAGCGTATCGGCATAATGATGACCCTGGCGGCCCTCCGGCCGCCGGCCACAACCCATTCCAGCCAGAGTATCCAATGTTCGAACATATCGATGCCTATCCCGGCGACCCGATCCTTTCGCTCAACGAAAGCTTTCAACTAGATCCGAGGACCGACAAGGTCAACCTGAGCATCGGCATCTACTTCGACGGCGATGGCAAGCTGCCCGTGATGCAGGCGGTGGCGGAAGCCGAAGGCGCGCTGATGGCCGACATGGGCCCGCGTCCCTACCTGCCCATGGCCGGCTTCGCGGCCTACCGTGACGCCGTGCAGGCGCTGGTTTTCGGCGCGCAATGCAAGGCGCGCGCGGAAGGCCGCATCGCCACCGTGCAGACCCTGGGCGGTTCGGGCGCGCTGCGGGTAGGCGCCGATTTCCTGAAGCGATATTTCCCGGAGGCGCAAGTCTGGATCAGCGACCCGAGCTGGGAAAACCATCGCGTGATCTTCGAGCGCACCGGCTTCACCGTCAACACGTATCCGTACTACGACGACGCCACCGGCGGCCTCAGGTTCGATGCGATGATGGACGCGCTGCGGCTGATCCCGAAGCGCAGCATCGTGCTGCTGCACGCCTGCTGCCACAACCCCACCGGCGTGGACCTGAACCAGGACCAGTGGCGCAAGCTCATTGCCCTGCTGAAGGCGAACGAGTTGCTGCCCTTCGTCGACATGGCCTACCAGGGCTTCGGCGCCGGCCTGGACGACGATGCGTTCGCGGTGCGCGAGCTGGTGGCGCAAGGCGTGCCGTGCCTGGTGGCGAATTCGTTCTCGAAGAATTTTTCGCTGTACGGCGAACGCTGCGGCGGGCTGAGCGTGGTCTGCGACAGCGCGGAAGAAACCGGCCGGGTCCTGGGCCAGCTGACGGGCGCGGTACGCGCCAACTACAGCAACCCGCCGACCCACGGCGCACGGGTGGTGGCTAAGGTACTGACCACGCCGGCCCTGCGCGTGACCTGGGAGCGCGAGCTGGCGCAGAAGTGCGATCGCATCGCCAGGATGCGCGCGGCGATCCACGACAGCCTGCGCGACCATGTCAGCGGCGAGGCGCTGTCGCGCTACCTGACCCAGCGCGGCATGTTCACCTATACCGGCCTGACGGCCGACCAGGTGGACCGCCTGCGCGCGGAGCACGGCGTGTACCTGCTGCGCTCGGGGCGGATGTGCGTGGCTGGCCTGAACGAGGGCAACGTGAAGCAGGTGGCGGGGGCTATTGCCAGCGTGCTGGCACCGGCTGCGTAAGGGTTGTTTGTCCGGCGTCAGCCGGAGCCCGCCGGTGGGCCAATGCCGCCTGCAATGACGGCTGCTGAATCCGTTGATTCTTGTGTGTGGCCCTCGGCGGGCCACACCACCCCGCCATGCGCAGCGAGCCGTGAAGGTGTTCCAGGCCGTATGGGGCGCTTCGTGATCTGGGAAAAGAGCGGAAAAGAGGGGGCCATGTTTGAGTCTTGCCTGAAAAATCCGTTTCGCGACCCAGGAATACCATCGCCGCTGGCACGGTTTGGACCTCAGCTGAGTAATCCCGTTCTCTAGCCGGTTGAGGGGCCATTCGCCCCTCAACCGGCGTCACGCGCCGTACCCAAACAGCGCTCTGCGAGCCAGCCAGAGATGGCTCAGTGCAACCGGTGTGTTCAGTAGCGCCGATTCCTCGCTCGCCGCTCGGTAGCGCACCTAGGTAGCGCACTTTGGTTGCGCCGATCCCTGTACGCACCTGCCCCGAATCCGCATCCATGCCAGCACGTGCCTTCATGCCGAAGTCATACTGCTTGCCCTTTCGCGTTGAATGCATCTCGGGATCGTGCCCAATGCTGCTGTTCTTCGTCGAGGTGGGCGCGCTGTTCAGCTTGGCCTTGGTGTGCCATGTGCAATACAGCCTTGATCTCGACGGCCTCCTGTGCGAGTTGCACCCGCAGCAGAGCATTCCAGTGCCGCTTATGAATGCGATACCGCTTAAGTTGGCTGCAGTCCGGATCGCGGCGCAGGACGGCGCTATCGTTAGAGGCTATTTGAGCGTACTTCCCACGGGAGCTGCAGCCCGTGGATAGGGCGTCGATCCTGGACGGGAACGTGGCGCTTCCCTGACTATCTCGCTAAAGAATTTTCCGCCTCCGCCCCGTATTCGGATTTGTCCGATATCACTGCCACCGTATATTTGTTAAAAACGATATTTTGATGGGTGGAGAGATTTTGTGGAAAATTTGGATACGCGGATACCGTTTTTTGAACCGAGATTTATCAAGCCGTTGTGGGCGTTAAGGCGTGAGCAGCAAGGTTGCACCGTTGAGGATATAGAAGAGTTCCACATTTCTACCGAGCGCCCGGCGCCGCCTCTGCGAGACCAGTCGCCGGTGCGTCTCGGGGTAGGGCGCGGCTTTCAGTATCTTGGTCATTGGAATAAATATGGTTTTATCATTGTTCCAAGTGCCACGGCAATTGGAGAGGTATCGACCGGTAGTCGGCATCTGGGACCGGTTGCGCGGCGAGGAATGATTTCAGAGCATGATGTTTACTATCCGGTGCGAAACGTTGACTATCGCACTTGGCAGATCAACCACAAGCAGGGCGGTGACTTGATTCTATATTCCGATAGAATCGAGGTTAGGCTTGTCAAGCCTATTTTTGTGGAGTTTGATTTATGATATTACATGGAGCGATAATAAAAAGGGTCAAAATTTTCATTAAAATATTTTTAATTTTTTTGGTTGCGATATTTGCAGTGCCGTATAGTTGCGATGCAATCAACAGATCGGCAGCGCACGAATGCGAGCGTGACTCCGTAGGGGGCTATATTGGTGAAACCTGCCTTCTAACGGGCGATTATGGARCGTTATTCCGTCTCTATGATGCACGTACCGGCGAATTGCTGGCGGAGTGCACATACCTTAGCCCCGAAGCACGGCGGGTATTCCGGTCAAAAGATGATGTGGTCTATGACGTTGGCGCTAGCGATGGCTCGGGCCACATAGCATTGCCGCCGACCCGATGGGACTGGCTACGGGCTAGACTCCCGTAAGGGCGATGAGGAGTCCGAGGACGTGGCGCTCCCTGATGGGGTGATAGAGCGATGGCTACGGTCCGTCGCTTGATGATTGTTGCACCACGTGGGAGCCCGATGCCCGATGCCCGGTACCAGACCGGCTATTTGCGCTCGCACTGATTGTGCCGGGATGCAGATCAGCGTCCGGGATGTGCACTCGATTATGTGTGGCTATTACGTTACTATGGAAACGTTCTCCATGTTCTGCAAATAGCCAGTTGCGGGATTTGCTCCAGTCGACAGACGTTTGCAGCGCAATGCTCCCCGCTCTTCCACCGTCCCACATAAGGATTGCTTTCATGTCACCCCGTCTTTTTCTTCGAAGCACGCTGCTCTGCGCGGTCACGCTTGTTCCGGCCGCGCCGGCTCTTGCATATTTCGACACGTTCATCAATGGCACCGTGATCGGGAGCATGAACCAAAAGGAATCGGCCGCGCTATCCAAGGCTGTTGGCAATACGCTGAACGACGGCACCGACGGAGCGGCGGTGCCATGGACCTACCCGGCGTCGGGAAAGCGCAAGCCGATCGAGGGTAATCTGACTCCGATGAACGCCAAGACCGACAAAGGCCAGTCCTGCCGCCAGTTGAGGGT
>NZ_JBFTNE010000052.1:0-55032 GCF_056397325.1 Cupriavidus sp. 05N39 | reverse complement strand
GTCTTCCGAGCCAGGGTGCGACGAGAACATGCCCGACTTGCCGCCGTCCAGCTTGGCCAGCTTCTGGAACGCCGAGACCAGGCCGCGGGTATTGGCCTTATTCTTGGTCAGCAGGTCGTACGAGTAGTCGTCGGCGGCGCTCTCCTGCGTTTGCGAGAATTGCGCGTTGATCAGCTGCTCGCCCAGTTCGCCCAGTTGCGATGCCGACAAGGCAGCCACGGCGCCATTGCCGCTGGCGGCCAGCGCGCCGCGCGCCGCCATGGCGGCGTATGCCACCTGCATCTTGTTCTTGGTGTGGCCCAGGGCCACGTGACCCAGTTCGTGGCCAACCACGCCGCGCACTTCGTCGTCGGTCATCATGTCCATCAGGCCGCTGTACACGCGCACGCAGCCGTTTGCCATGGCCCAGGCGTTGACGTCCTTGGTCAGGTAGACCTTGGCATTGACGTTCGGCACGCCGGGCGACTGCAGGYCGGCCATGATCTTGGTCAGGCGCTTGGCGTAGTTGCTGCTGGGCGCAGCTATCTTGTTGGTGCTGTCGAGCTCGGCGCACGACTTGTCGGACATGGTCTTGACGTCGCCGTCGCTCAGGGAGGCCGCCTTGAACAGCGACGTGCCGGCACCCATCATGCCGTCGACATTGGTGCCGGCGCAGCCGACCAGAATGGCGGAAAGACCGGCGATGGCCGCCAGGGAGAGTTTGTGCTTCATGCTTGGTTTTCTTCTTGGAATGTGCACCGGCTGGATTGCCGCCAGTGATCTTTATGGATATGCGCCGGTGACTAACCGGCAACCCTGCTGTGTGCCTCTTTTGACACACGGGTGGAATCATATCGCTGAAATCATTCCAAGTGAACGACAAATGTCTGAATCGCTACAGTCACAATTTTTGACATTTCTCACTCATCGACCCCGACTCCCCTGCCGGTCCGGGCATCGGCCAGGCGCCAGAAAGCAAAAAACCGCGCCGTCCCTGAGAGAGACACGGCGCGGCGCCTAAATGAAGGGCGTGATGGTCGCACGCCCTCCAGGTGACCAGCTATTGATCTGCAGATCCGAAGATCCGAAACATCAGGCCACTTTCTTGTCGTCGAAGAACTGTTCGTCTTCGGTCGAACCCTTGAGCGCGGTAGTCGACGACTGGCCGCCTTCGATGGTCTGGGTCACTGCGTCGAAGTAGCCGGTGCCGACTTCGCGCTGGTGCTTGACGGCGGTGAAGCCCTTCTCGGCCGCCTTGAACTCGTTTTCCTGCAGTTCGACGAAGGCGGTCATCTGGTTGCGGGCATAGCCGTAGGCCAGGTTGAACATCGAGTAGTTCAGCGAGTGGAAGCCAGCCAGCGTGATGAACTGGAACTTGTAGCCCATGGCGCCCAGTTCCTTCTGGAACTTGGCGATGGTGGCGTCGTCCAGGTTCTTCTTCCAGTTGAACGACGGCGAGCAGTTGTAGGCCAGCAGCTTGCCAGGGAACTTGGCGTGGACGGCTTCGGCAAACTTCTTGGCGAATTCCAGGTCCGGCTTGCCGGTTTCGCACCACACCAGGTCGGCCACTTCCGCGTAGGCCAGGGCGCGGGAGATCGATTGCTCGATGCCGGGCTTGGTGCGGTAGAAGCCTTCCACCGTGCGCTCACCGGTGCAGAACGGGCGATCGCGCTCGTCCACGTCGGAAGTCAGCAGGTCGGCGGCTTCAGCGTCGGTACGGGCGATCACCAGGGTCGGCACGCCGGACACGTCGGCAGCCAGGCGCGCGGCGGTCAGCTTGGCGACAGCTTCACGCGTCGGCACCAGCACCTTGCCACCCATGTGGCCGCACTTCTTGACCGAAGCCAGCTGGTCTTCGAAGTGAACGCCGGCTGCGCCCGCGTCGATCATGGACTTCATCAGTTCGAAGGCGTTCAGCACGCCGCCGAAACCGGCTTCGGCATCGGCCACGATGGGCGCGAAGTAGTCGGTGTCGCCCTTGCCTTCGCTCCACTGGATCTGGTCGGCGCGCTGGAAGGTGTTGTTGATGCGGCGGACCACTTGCGGCACCGAGTTGGCCGGGTACAGCGACTGGTCGGGATACATTTCGCCGGCCAGGTTGGCGTCGCCAGCGACTTGCCAGCCCGACAGGTAGATGGCCTTGAGGCCAGCCTTGACCTGTTGCATGGCCTGGTTGCCCGTCAGCGCGCCCAGCGTATTGACGAACGGTTCGGTGTTAAGCAGGTGCCACAGCTTTTCGGCACCGCGGCGGGCCAGGGTATGCTCGATCTGCACGGAGCCGCGCAGGCGCACAACGTCATCGGCGGTGTAGTGACGCGCGACGCCCTTCCAGCGGGGGTTGGTATCCCATTCTGTTTGCAGGTTCTTTGCTTCGGTTTCGCGGGACATTTCACTCTCCTAGTGATGATGACGGGTATGGCATAAGCAACTTGCGACAGGCTTGCCGGACCACGGTGCCGAGCTTGCCGACCGGTGCGCTTGGGGGGACGGTTTGGAGGCCAGGTCCTGCTGCCTCGCCACCCCTGTTTTTCACGCCTCAGGTCATGTGTCTTATATAAGAGTGTAGGGAAACGTCCCGCGTCGCAACAGCACGGAATGCAGTCGCTGCTGAGTTTTTTTACTGTTTTAAATCAATAACTTACGAAACATATTTCACGATACGGCAAACGGTTCTCCATCATGAGAAACGGCAGTTGTGCTTCGCATCTACATTTTTTGCCGCGCAAAACATCTTTCCGCATTGTGAAAAACAAACGGCCGGCAGTGCCGGCCGCGATGCTGCTCAAGGAGGAACGCATCCAGCACCCCCCGTGCGGTCCTACGCAGGCGGATTTGCCTCGCGCTCACGCCGGTAGGCCACCCAGTCACCGGAGGCAATGCGCGGCAAACCCGCCACCGCGTCCTCCCCCACCGGGTACAGCAGGCAGCGTACGGCCTGGTCGCCAGCCGTCACCACCTGCTCCTCGCGAACGAACAGCGTGGCCTGGCCCGGATAAACCTCTTCGATTTCATCGAGCACCGGCACCAGGGCGGCATCCACCTCGTACAAATCGCCAGCCACGCCGGGGGCGCCGGCATCCAGCACCAGGCCGGGATAGGTGCCGAAGTCATAGAGCCGGCCCGGCACGGTGGCGCAGCCGAGCAGGCGCGGCGCGGCAATGCCGTGCTTGCGCGCGGCCGCGTTGAGGTCGTTGACTTCGCCCGCGCGCAGGGTGCCGTAGACAAATACCACCGGCATGCTCAGCCCTCCAGCTTGCTGTCCGCCACCAGCACGCCATCGGCGTCGGCATAGATCCAGTTGCCGGGCCGCACCACGGCGCCGGGCATCTGCACCGTGACCTCGCGCTCGCCCACATTGCGCTTCTGGCTTTTCTGCGGATGCAGTGCCAGGGCGCGCACGCCGATATCGCAGACCGCAAGCTCAGCGCTATCGCGCACGCAGCCATTGACGATGATGCCGGCCCAACCGTTTTTCTCGGCCAGCACGCCAAGGTTGCCGCCCACCAGCGCGCAGCGCAGCGAGCCGCCGCCATCCACCACCAGCACGCGGCCGTTGCCGGGCGACTCGACCGCTTCGCGCACCAGCGAATTGTCCTCGAACAGCTTCAGCGTGGCAGCCGGGCCGGAAAACGCGGCGCGTTTGCCGAAATGGTGGAATACCGGCGCCAGCACGCGCAGCGAACCGTCGGCCAGCCGTGCCTCATTGGCGTCGCAGAGATCGGTGGTAGCAAAGCTCATGAAGAACTCCCAAATCAGAAAGGTGGAAAGAACACGTTAGACGAGGCGATGGCGGCCTGCCTCAGGACGCGCCCCGCGCGGCCAGCGCCTGGTCGCGAATGGCCTGCAGCGTGGTGCGCGGCGTGATCTGTTCCGGATCGATGCGGATCTCGATCRGGCTGGCAACCGGTGCGGCCAGCGCCTCGCGCAATGCCGGCTCGAACGCTTCGTTGCGGGTCACGACGGCGCCACGCGCGCCATATGCCCGCGCCAGCGCGGCGAAATCCGGGTTGTGCAGTTCGGTGCCGCTCACATGGCCGGGATACTCACGCTCCTGGTGCATGCGGATGGTGCCGTACATGCCATTGTTGACGACGATGATGATCACGGCCGCCCCGTACTGCATCGCGGTGGCAAGTTCCTGGCCATTCATCAGGAAGCAGCCATCCCCGGCCAGCGCCACCACCGTGCGCCCTGGAAAGGCGATCTTGGCGCCCACTGCCGCGGGCACCCCGTAGCCCATGGCGCCGCTGGTCGGCGCAAGCTGGCCGCGGCCGCCGCCGGCAAAAGGGCGATAGCGGAAATAGCGGTGCAGCCAGCTAGCGTAGTTGCCCGCGCCGTTGGTCACAACGGCATCGGCCGGCAGCACGGTATCCAGCGTGCGCACGATGGCGGCCATGTCCACGCCCTGCCCGGTATAGGTCGGCGGTGCCAGGTAGGCTTCGTAACCGGCGTGCGCTGCGGCGGTCCATGCCTGCCAGCGCGGCGTGGCGGGGGCATCGAGCTGGGCCAGCCGTTTCGCGATGGCCGGCATCGAGGCCTGCACCATCAGGTCGGCCTGGTAGACGCTGCCCAGTTCCTCGGCGCCCGCATGGACATGGATCAGGGCCTGCGCCGGCCGCGGCGCGGCCAGCAGCGCATAGCCCCCGGTGGTCATCTCGCCCAGCCTCGGGCCGATGGCAAGCACCAGGTCGGCAGCGCGGATGCGTTCGGCCAGTTGCGGGTTGATGCCGATACCGACATCGCCCGCATAGCTGGCGTGGCGGCTGTCGAACAGGTCCTGGAAGCGAAAGGCGCAGCCCACCGGCAACTGGAAGCGTCCGGCAAAATGCTGCAGGTCCTGGCAGGCCTCGGGCGTCCAGCCGCTGCCGCCGGCAATCACGAAAGGCCGCTCGGCGCTGCCCAGCATACTGGCAAGGCGGGCCAGATCGCCCTCGCCCGGCCAACTCATGACGCGCTGGTAGTGCGCCAGCTGCGTTACGGCAACCTGCTGGGTCAGCATGTCCTCCGGCAGCGCCAGGACCACGGGGCCGGGCCTGCCCGAGGTAGCGGTCTGGTAGGCGCGGGCGATGTATTCGGGAATCCGCTCGGCCCGCTCGATCTGCGCCACCCACTTGGCCATCTGGCCGAACATGCGGCGGTAGTCGATCTCCTGGAAGGCCTCGCGATCGGCAAAATCGCTGCCGACCTGGCCGATGAAGAGAATCATCGGCGTGGAATCCTGGTACGCCGTATGGACGCCGATGCTGGCATTGGTGGCGCCGGGGCCGCGCGTGCAGAACGCCAGGCCGGGCTGCCCGGTCAGCTTGCCGTAGGCTTCGGCCATGACCGCCGCGCCCCCTTCCTGCCGGCAGATCACGAAGCGCAGGCGGTCGCGCCGCGCGTGGAAGCCATCGAGCACCGCCAGATAGCTCTCGCCGGGAACGCCGAAGGCCAGTTCGGCGCCGTGCGCCAGCAGCGCATCGACCAGGATATGGCCGCCCGGCTGGAGCGGCGGTGCCCCGTCGGGGGCGGCATGGGACGGCGTGGCGGCAGGATTGACCATGGGCAGTGGACAAGTTGATGGTTCCGTGCGGAACCGTGGATCAGGAATTTGGTATCAGCACAGGGCGTGGGCAGTCCGGGCCGGCAGCGTGTCAGCTGGCGGCCGCGCGGTTGCCCCCCGCATCACGGCGCGAGCGGTTGCCATTGCCTACCGTGACGGCGGTGAAGATCGCCAGCATCTGGAAAGCGCCGATCATGAAGAAGACCCAGCTCGGCCAGTGCGCATCCATCAGCATGCCGAAGAACAGCGGTCCGCTGGCCAGCCCGATATCCAGCCCGGAGTAGACCACGCCATAGACTCGCCCGGTGGCCCCGGCCGGCGCGGCGGCGCGCACCAGCAGATCGCGCGAAGGCCCGGCCGTACCGGCGCCGAAGCCGATCACGCCCATCAGCACCGGCACCATCACGGCCGGCAGCACGCCCAGCCCCACCACGATGGCGACAAGGCCCGACAGCGTGAAGCTCATCGCAATCAGGCGGTCGTGGTTGCTGGTGCGTCCCGCGGCGAAGCCGCCCACGATCATGCCGCCGGCGCTGCACAGCATGTAGACGGTGTAGGACGCCGTGGCCAGCGTCAGCGGCATGCCGTAGAGCTGGGTCAGTGCGGTCGGCGCGAAACTCTGGATGCCGGAGAACGAAAAGGTAGTGACCAGGAAGAAGGCCCAGCAGATCCACACCTGCGGCAACTTGAGAAACGCCAGCATGCTGCCGCCCGCCTTGGCCGCGGCCGGCCTGGGCGCCGCGCCGGCGGTGCCGCGCGGGTCGAGCACGTGCCGGAAGGCCAGCAGCACCGCCAGCACGCCGAAGGCCACGGCCGAAGCGCAGGCGAGCGCGGTGCGCCAGGTGCTGAACTCGGCAATGGTCACCAGGAAGATCGGCGCGGCGGCCCAGCCAAGGTTGCCCGAGATGCCGTGCACCGAGAACGCATGGCCCAGCCGCGGCTGCGACACATGTTTATTGAGCAAGGTGAAATCGGCGGGATGGAACACGCCATTGCCGATCCCCGCCACGCCGGCGCCAAGCAGCAGCATCGCGTAGCTGGGGCTGACCGACAGCAGCAGGGCCGCCGTGCCCAGCAGCCCAAGGCCGCCGAACAGCACCGGCTTGGCACCGAAGCGGTCGACCACGAAGCCAGACGCAGTCTGCACCACGGCCGAGACGGCGAAGAACACCGTCATCAGCAAACCCAGTTCGGCATAGCTCAGGCCAAACTCGGCCTTGATCCATGGGAACAGGGGCGCCAGCAGCAGGTGGAAAAAGTGGGAAACGCCGTGGGCCAGCCCGACCAGGCCAATGACCTGGGCATCGTGGCGCAACGGATTGCGAATGGGATCGAGAGCGGCGGCAGTCATCGGGCGTATCGTGCTGAACCTGGCGCGCCGGCCACTGCTGCCTGGCCCGGTCACGGACCAGGGGCGCGCTGCGAATATCGCATCATAGAGTAAAACCGCCCTCGGCAGGGGTGCCCTGCCCGCTACATCTGCTTGAACAGGTAGGCGTACTGGCGCGCCACCGGCAAGGTCTCCGCGCGATTGCGCAGCTTGAGCGCGAGCCGGCCGAGCGACTGGTTCACGGCACTGGCCACGCAGTCGATATTCACCACCGTGCCGCGATGGATCTGCCAGAAGCGTTCCGGATCGAGTTGCTGCGACAGTTCGCGCAGGCTGGTGCGGATCAGCGCTTCCCCGCTGGCGGACACGACGTTGACGTACTTGTCGGTCGCCTCTAGGTAGATCACTTCATCCACCGGGATGATGCGGATTTCCTGCCCGACCAGCGCCTTGATGAACCGCAGGTAGCCATGCTGGGGCGAACCCGCCGGGGCCTGCTGCGCTGGCGCGCCACCGGGCTCCAGGGTCTCGAGGCGGGCCAGCAACTGCGCCAGGCGATCGGTGTCGAGCGCGGAGCCGCCCTCCTCGCTCGCCTGCGCATGGGCCGCCAGCCTTGCCTTGAGGCGGTGCACAGTGGCCTCCAGCCGGTCGGGCTGCACGGGCTTGAGCACGTAGTCGACCGCCTCGCGCTCGAATGCTTCCAGCGCGAACTGGTCGTACGCCGTGACGAACACCACCAGGGGCGGCGGATCGAACGCCATCAGCTCGCGCGCCACGTCCATGCCGCTCATGCCCGGCATGCGGATATCGAGAAACGCAACCTGGGGCGCGTGCTGCCGGGCCGCCTCCAGCGCGGATACGCCGTCGTGCACCACGGAGACGATCTGCGCCTCGGGCCAGAGACTGGACAATTCGGCATGCAAGGCGCGCGCGAGCAGCGGCTCGTCGTCAGCGATCAACAAGGTCGGGGACATGGAAGCGGCAGTAATGAAGCGGATCGTTCGGAACGGCGGTTGAGACCGGGGCGGCTGTGGCAGTCAGCCGCCTCAGGGATGAGAAACGCCATGCGCGGCACGGGTAACGGGGGCCATCCCGAGTCCGGCAGGGGCGCTGGCCGGCGCCGGCGCTGGCGCCGGCACGGGCACTGGCGCCGCCAGCCGCACGACGGGCAAGGTCAGCCGGACGATCACGCCGCGCGGCGTGTTTTCTTCCATCTGCATGCTGGCCGACGCCCCGAAAATACGCGCCAGCCGCTCGCGCACATGGGTCAGGCCCAGGCCGGAGCCCTTGGTCACGGCATGCCCGAACCCCACCCCGGTATCCTGGATCACCACCTGTACCGCGTTCTCGCCCTGCGCGCGCGCCGACAGCACGATGCTGCCGCCACGCATGCATGGCTCGATGCCGTGGGTGACCGCGTTCTCCACCAGCGGCTGGATCAGCATGGGCGGGATCTCCACTTCCGCCAGCTCGGGCGGCAGTTCGATCTGATAGCTCAGGCGCGTGCCGAAACGCAGGGCCTGGATGTCGAGATAGCTGCGCAGCAACTCGAACTCCTGGCGCAGCGTGCATTGCTCGGCGCGCGTATGCGACAGCGACATGCGCAGGAAGCCGATCAGCCGCTGCAGCAGCCGCCGGGCGGCCTGCTGGTCGGTGGCGATCAGGCAATCCAGGTTGGCCAGGGAGTTGAACAGGAAGTGCGGCTCGATCTGTGCCTGCAAGGCCATGAGCTGCGCGCGCACCAGTTGCTTTTCCGCCTCCTCGCGCTGCAGGGCGTCGAGCGCGGCCTGCCGTTCCAGGTGGGCGAGCTTCTCCCGGGACCAGTAGAAATAGATCATGCTGGCCGAAGCGAGCATGCCGACCACCAGGCACATGCGCAGCGTGTCGGCGGCTTCCTCGAAGGACTTCGCCGGCTCGTTAAGGAGGATGCGCGTCGCCCAGCTGCCCATGATCACGCCAAGCGGCACGGCAATGGCGGTCAGGCACAGGAAGGGCCAGCGCCTGGGCCGCTCGTTCCACCAGATCAGCACGCGGGCGACATCGATCAGCAGCCAGATCGACAGGCCGATCAGGTGGCTATAGACGAAGTTGTGCCACAACGAGCCACCGGTACGGAAGCCATAGTTGAGGCTGACGGCGATCAAGGTGTTGATGCACAGCACGAACAACAGGTCGCGTGCGAGGATCGAGATCCGGGAAGGAATGGCGGCGGGGCAGCGATCTAGCCGATCCAGCGATTTCATGTGGGCAAGGCCTCCCTGCGCGACGGGGAAAATGGCGCCGGTCCTGCCGGCGCTACCGCAGCCGCAGGACAAGTCGGGGATGACTGATCGCTATTGTAATAGCCGCTCATAAGCTCTGGCACCCTTTGCCCGGCCCGCATGTACGCTGGGCCACCTTGCCGCCGGCTTCGCTACCGTCATCGCCGGCCGCACGGCCATGCAACGCGGCCCACCATTGGCCCGACAGGACAAAGCGCGGAAACGTGATCCACTGCTCGGCCAGGATGCGCAACGCGATATCGAGCGGGCCGGCGAACGGTTCGGGCCTGACAGCCTCAAGCCGGTGGGCGCGGCCTTGCAGCATCATGGACAAGGCCATGCACAGCACGCCAAGCGCCACCGCCGGGACGGAAAGCGCCAGCGCGCCGTAGACGAACAGCACATTGCCGGCCATGAACATCGGCACGGCGACGATGTGCAGCAGCAAGCTGCGCGGGTGATTGTGATTGCGGGCGTAGCCGCGCCACTGCCAGCGCAGCAGCCCTTCCGGGCGCGCGCTCATTGCTCCGGCCCGCGCCGGTCGACACGGCGCCAGGCGAAACGGCGCACGAGCAGGATCGCACCTATGGCGATCAACAGCACCGGCCATCCTTCGCGCACGATATGGGCGGGCAGGATGCCGCTGTTCTGCGCCAGAAAGATCGCGCCCAGCGCAATCAGGATGATCGGGACAATCAGCCCCCTGCCGCTACGGCCTCGTTTCATTGCCCTCTCCTCGTGCGGGACTCGCGCACCGTCGATAGTGCGGTGCATCATCGCCATGTGACGGCATGTGTATTCCGCCACGGACTGTAGCGACTTTACGCCGACAAAGTACGCGACGGAAGTGGCGTGCGACGAATGGAGAGCGGACGGCGCGAAACGCGGGGATGCGGCGCCACCGGCACCGCGGGGCCCCGTGTCCCCGAGGTCTTCAGGCCTCGACCACCTGCACGCCCGCGGGTTCGGACAGGGCGCTGGTGAGGGTGTCGCGCGACAGATGCGGCGCGAACATGTTGATAAAGGCATGGGCGTAGCCACGCAGGTAGGCCCCGCGCCGCACCGCCACGCTGGTGGTATTCGGCTCGAACAGGTGGTCGGCCGCAATCCGCACCAGGCCGGCGTCCTTGCGCTCGTCGTAGGCCATCGAGGCAACGATGCCCACGCCCAGGTCCAGTTCCGCGTAGGTCTTGATCACGTCCGCGTCCATGGCGGTGAGCACGATCTCCGGCTGCAGGCCGGCGGCCGCAAAGGCGCCGTCGATCTTGCGGCGCCCGGTGAAGCCGGCGTCATAGGTAATGATCGGGAAGCCGGCGATATCCTCCAGCGTCGGCTCCGGCAGGTGCGTCAGCGGGTGGTCCGGCGATACCACCAGGACATGCCGCCAGGTATAAGCCTCGAAGGAAGTCAGGCCCGCCTCGCTGGCCACCGCCTCGGTGGCGATGCCGATATCGGCCTGGCCGGTCAGCAGCAATTCGACAATGTGCGCCGGCGAGGCTTCCTGCAACGCCAGCGTCACATGCGGATAGGCGCGGCGGAAGCTCTGCACCACCTTGGGCAAGGCGTAGCGGGCCTGGGTGTGGGTCGTGGCCACCGTCAGGCGGCCGGTATGCCGGCCGGCGAATTCGTCCCCGGCCTGGCGCAGGTTCTCCGCCTCGAGCAGCAGCCGCTCGACGATGCGCACGATTTCGCGGCCGGGCTCGGTCAGGCCGGTCAGGCGCTTGCCATAGCGCTCGAAGATCTCGACCCCGAGTTCTTCCTCCAGCTCGCGGATCTGGCGCGACACGCCGGGCTGCGAGGTGTAGAGGGCATTGGCAACCTCGGTCAGGTTGAACTGGCGGCGAACCGCCTCGCGGATCGAACGCAGTTGCTGGAAATTCATAGTGCGGCTCCCGCCGGGGCAGCATTGGCCCTGGCTTGTGATTGTGTTGGTGTATTTGCCTGTGCTGCGGGTTGAGGCTGGACGAAGACACGCAACTGGCGCGGCCGCACCGCCAGCAGCTCGCCTTCGCGGAAGCCCTGGTGGCGGAAGCGTTCGAGAGGCAGCGCCACTTCAATCACTTCCTGGGTGTCTTCGCGCTCCAGTTCGAGCTGGGCCACGGGGCCCAGCGTCAGCGCGCGGCGCAGCGTCACGGCGATGCCGTCGGCGCCGGGCGCGTAGCGTTCCAGGTCGAGATCGTGCGGGCGGACATAGGCCACGGCATCGCCGGCGGTTTCATGGCCGCTGCCGATGACAGGCAGGATCGAATCGCCGGTGTGCAGCAAGCCGCCCCGCTCGCCCACTTCCAGCCGGCCGTGGAACAGGTTGACGTTGCCGAGGAAGCCGAACACGAAGGGCGTGGCCGGATGGTTGTAGACCGCCTCCGGCGTGCCCGCCTGCTCGACGTGGCCGCGATTCATCAGCACGACCTGGTCGGCGACTTCCAGCGCCTCTTCCTGGTCGTGGGTGACGAATACGCTGGTCACGTGCAGTTCGTCATGCAGGCGCCGCAGCCAGCGGCGCAGTTCCTTGCGCACCTTGGCGTCGAGCGCACCGAAAGGCTCGTCGAGCAGCAGCACGCGCGGTTCCACGGCCAGCGCGCGGGCCAGCGCGATGCGCTGGCGCTGCCCGCCGGACAACTGCGGCGGATAGCGGTCGGCCAGCCAGTCGAGCTGCACCAGCTCCAGCAGCGAGCGCACCTTCTCCCGGATCTGCGCCTCGCTCGGCCGTTCGGCGCGCGGCTTCACGCGCAGGCCGAAGGCCACGTTCTCGAACACCGTCATATGCTTGAACAGTGCGTAGTGCTGGAACACAAAGCCGACCTGGCGCTGGCGCACATGCTGGTGCGAGGCATCGCGCCCTTCCAGCAGGATCTGGCCATCGTCCGCCCGTTCAAGACCTGCGATGATGCGCAGCAAGGTAGTCTTGCCGCAGCCAGAGGGCCCCAGCAGCGCCGTCAGCTGGCCTTCGTCGAAATCGAGCGTGACATCGTCCAGCGCGACGAAATTACCGAAGCGCTTCTGCACATTCTTGACCTGGATGCTCATGATGCCTGTCCTTGCAATTTGCCAGCGACCGGATTCTCGGGCGCAAAATTGTCGTCTTCCCTGTGCTCGCCGCGCGCCCGGTATTCCACCAGCGTCTTGATACCGAGCGTGACCAGGGCCAGCAGCGTCAGCAGCGACGCCACCGCGAAGGCTGCCGCGAAGTTGTACTCGTTGTAGAGGATCTCCACGTGCAGCGGCATGGTGTTGGTAAGCCCGCGGATATGGCCCGATACCACCGAGACCGCGCCGAACTCGCCCATGGCCCGCGCATTGCACAGGATCACGCCATACAGCAGGCCCCAGCGGATATTGGGCAGCGTGATGCGGCGGAAAGTCTGCCAGCCGGAGGCGCCCAGCACGATGGCGGCCTCTTCTTCCTCGCTGCCCTGCGCCTGCATCAGCGGAATCAGCTCGCGTGCGACAAAGGGAAAGGTGACGAAGATGGTGGCCAGCACGATGCCCGGCACCGCGAACATGATCTTGATATCGTGTGCCTCCAGCCACGGACCCAGCCAGCCCTGCGCGCCGAACAGCAGCACATAGACCAGGCCGGAGATCACCGGCGACACCGAGAACGGCAGGTCGATCAGCGTGATCAGCAGGTTCTTGCCGCGGAAATCGAACTTGGCGATGGCCCACGCCGCCGCCACGCCGAACACCACGTTGAGCGGCACTGCGATGGCCGCCACCAGCAGCGTGAGCTGGATCGCGGCCACGGCATCGGGCTCGACCAGCGAATCGAAATAAGTCTGCACGCCCTTGCGCAGCGCTTCGTAAAAGACCGAAGCCAGCGGAATAAACAGGAACAGCGCGAGGAACAGCACCGCAACGGTAATCAAGGTGTAACGCACCCACGGCGCTTCGCCCGTGGCATCCCGAAAACGCGCGGCGGGGGCGGAACGGCCGCCCAGGCCCTGGGTAACAACGCCGGCCATTTCAGTTCTCCTTGCCCGGCGCCACGGAGGCGCGCACGGCCTGATGGTGGCGGCGCGTCCACGCTTGCAGCAGGTTGATCAGCAGCAACAGGGCAAAGGAGATCACCAGCATCACCACCGCCACCGCGGTGGCGCCCGCGTAGTCGTATTGTTCCAGCTTGGAATAAATCATCAGCGGCGCGATCTCGGAGATCATCGGCATGTTGCCGGAGATAAACACCACCGAACCGTACTCGCCTGTGGCCCGTGCGAACGACAGCGCAAACCCGGTCAGCAGCGCCGGCAGGATGGTCGGCAGGATCACGCGGAGAAACGTCTGCAGACGGGTGGCGCCCAGGCTGGCGGCGGCCTCCTCCAGCTCCTGCTCGGCATCCTCCAGCACCGGCTGCACCGTGCGCACCACAAAGGGCAGCCCGATGAATGTCAACGCCACCACCACGCCCAGCGGCGTGAAGGCGACCTTGACGCCCAGCGGCTCCAGGTAGCGGCCGAGCCAGCCATTGCCGGCATACAGCGCGGTCAGCGCGATACCGGCCACCGCGGTGGGCAAGGCGAACGGCAGGTCCACCAGTGCGTCAACCAGGCGCTTGCCGGGAAAGCGGTAGCGCACCAGCACCCAGGCCACCACCAGTCCGAACACGGTATTCACGATGGCGGCGATCAGCGAGGCGCCAAAGCTGAGCTGCAGGGAAGCGACGACCCGCGGCGCGCTGATTGCGCTCCAGAAGGCCTCCCAGCTCATCGTAAAGGTCTTGAGGAAGGTGGCCGACAGCGGGATCAGAACGATCAGCGTCAGGTAGAACAGCGTGAACCCCAGCGAGAGGCCAAAGCCCGGCAGCACGGTAAAGCGCTGCTTGCTTGGCCTGGCGGGCGCGCGCTTGCGCGCCTGCGGGGCATCCGGCCTCGCCGGGGGCGGAGTGTCCGCCAGGGAAATCGAGGGTGGCATGTTGTCTCGTCTGTGCCRTCAGTGTCGCATTCACCACCCGGAGAAGGATTCAGGCGAAGGCTCGGGCCAGGAATCCGGGAAAACGGGGGGGCTTCTTTATGACGCCGGCGCATAACGCACCGGCCTACGAGACAAATTCTGCAGATCCCGCCTTATAAACAGAACGAATCTTTACGTATGTTCTTAGGCGTTTTAGATATAAGGGAACGTCGACGACACCTCGACACCCGTTTCCCAAGGCTCCGAGCGGTCGTCAGACGGTCCGGCGCTGCCGTCTGCTTCAATGCGCTGTATCAATGTGGCAAGCAAGCCCAGCCCTTCGGGCCACTGGTCCAGCCCGGAATCGGCATTGATGTGGCCTGCCAGGCCCGCGTCGTGCAGTTCGCTCCCCCAAAGCGTGCCCCAGCTGAAGGCAGTGCGCTGCTGCATCCAGGGATCGTTGCGGCTGGCGATGAGGATGGTGGGAAACGGCAGCCGGCGGGCCGGCAGCAATGCCGCCACGCCGAACTTGTCGGGGTCGGCCGGCGCCACCAGGAGGGCGCCCGCAATGCCCTCGGCGTCCAGCGCCGCCTGGCGCAAGGTGGCCAGGCAGCCGAAGCTGTGCGCCACCAGGATGGCCCCGCGCGATGCCACGCGCTGCGCCCGCATCACGCTTTCCGAGACGCGCTCGGCCCACAGCGGCAGGCTGGGGCGCGACCAGTCGTGCTGCTCCACGCGCTGCCAGTCCGGAAAGCGCTGTTCCCAGCGGCTCTGCCAGTGGCCCGGCCCGCTGCCGTGCAAGCCCGGCACCGTCAGGATCTGCAATCCCTTGGGCACCTTCAGCCGCACGTCGGCGGCGCGCCCGCCGGCGCCCGCCTGCCCGCCGCGCTGGTGCGGCGCGGCAGGCCTCTTCGTCTGCGTCATATCGGCTCCTTGCTGAACGCCATCGGGACGCGGCCGGATCCGTTCCGGGCCGCCCCGCCCTCGAATTCCTCATTGCCCGCGTCACCGCCGCCAGGCCCCGCTTGCGGCACGCGCAGGTCGCGCGCGCTCACGGCCGCGCCGGTGAAACTGCCCTGCCCCAGCACGATGCCGGCCGCCTGCAGCCGCTCGGCGTTCTCGGCATTCTCCAGCCGGCGCCCGATCAGGGTCACGCCGGCGCTGTCCGCGCTGGCCTGCAACCCGGCAAGCTGCCGGTCGGTCCAGTTGCGGCGCATGTCCAGCTTGAGCCATTCGGGCAAGGCATGCGCCATCAGCGCACCCGCCTCGGCGGGGTCAGATGCCTGCAGGCTGACGGCAAAGCCGTTGCGGCGATAGTTGCCCACCACATGCAGCAGCAGCGGCAGATCGTCGTTGGCGCTGGCCGGTACCTGGATCACGAACCGTTCGAGCGGCAGTCCCAGCGATTGCAGCGCGCGCCGGAAGGCCGAGCCATGATCGTCGGCCACCGCCGCCAGCAGCCGGTTATGCACATTGAGCACCAGCTTGCGCTCGCCATCGGCGGCGAAATAATTGATGGCGTGCACCAGCCGCGAGAGGCGGTCCAGCGACACCAGCGAGGCATCGTCCGCCGCCATCGCGAACAGCTTCCACGCCGCCAGGCCGACACCGTCGCCGGCATAGGTGCGCAGCGTGCCCTCGTGCGCCACCACGTCGTGGCTGGACAAGGTAATGAGCGGCTCGAAGGCACTGGTCAGCGAACAGTTGTAGAACTGGCCCTGCACCTGCCCACGCTCGTCTCGCCAAAGCTGACGATCGCTCTCGGGCCGGCGAGGCAGCCCTTCCAGGTAATGGGTGAGTGCCGCCAGTCCCGCGCCTGTTTCGTTCGCGCTTGCCATTGCCATTTCCTTTGCGTTGCGCTTGCGCCTCGGGCGAGGCTTCAAAGCTTGGCCAGGGACACCTCGGTAGCCTTCACCAGGGCAACGACTTCGCTGCCGATGGTGAGACCGAGATCCTTGACCGAGCGGGTGGTGATGACCGAGGTGACGATGCCGGCCGGCGTCTCGACGTCGACCTCCGAGACCACCGGGCCTTCGATGATGGCGGCTACCTTGCCGCGGAACTGGTTGCGTACGTTGATCGCCTGAATGCTCATGATAGAAGTTCCTTTGCGTGAGTGAAAATGAAGATTGCGTAAAACTTTGATTCAGCGCCTTGCGTGGTGAACCGCGATGAGTGACGTTGCACGCTCAAACTTGCCGCGGCTACGCCGCGGGTTGCACCGGGTTCATGCAATTGCGYCGGCATGACTGTTGCCTCAAACTTGTTTGCAACCTGGTTTGCAGTCTTGCCTTCTGCGTGATCCGCCTGCCTGCACTCGCTGATCCGGCCACTGGCTAGATCGCCCAGCGCACCGAATCGGCCGTGCGCGCAACCGACCAGTCCACCGCGGGCGCCAGTGCCTGGCCATACCCGACGGCGTCGGCCGCCACTGCCTCGTCGCGTTGCATGACCCGCCGCAGCACCGCATCCTCCAGTTGCGCGAAAGCGGCCGAGCCTCGCTGGCGCGGTCGTGGCAACGCCACGCGCTGGTCCAGCGCAATGCGCCCGTCTTCGATCAGCACCACGCGGTCGGCCAGCGCTACCGCCTCGGAAACATCGTGCGTAACCAGCAGCGCCGTAAAGCCCAGGCGTTGCCACAGCGACTCGATCAGCCCCTGCATCTCGATGCGCGTCAGCGCGTCGAGCGCGCCCAGCGGTTCGTCCAGCAACAACAGCCGCGGGTGATGCACCAGCGCGCGCGCCAGAGCGACGCGCTGGCGCTGCCCGCCCGACAGGCGCGCCGGCCATTCGCCCGCGCGCTCGGCCAGGCCGACCTGGCCCAGCACCCTGGCGGCATCGGCCAGCCTTGAGCGAGGCAGGCCCAGCGCCACGTTGTCCAGCACCTTCTTCCACGGCAGCAAGCGTGCGTCCTGGAACATCACACGGACCGCCTCGCGCTGCTTGCGGCCCGGGCCATCGTCAAGCGTCACGGCGCCGCCGTCGCTGTCTTCCAGGCCCGCCACCAGCCGCAGCAAGGTGCTCTTGCCGCAGCCGCTGCGGCCCACGATGGCGAGGAACTCGCCGGGGGCGGCCTGCAGGTCGATGCCGTGCAGCACCTCGCGCCCGCCGTAGCGCTTCACTACCTGCTGCACGCGCAGCGACAGTCCGTTGCCGGCTTTGCTCGCTGGCACGTCCGCCAGCGCAGCCTGTTCGATCGGGTTGCTTTGCATTTCGTGTTCTCCTTGGGCCGCGGGCTCAGTGCGCCTGGTAGCCGGGGTGCCAGCGCAGCCAGAAACGTTCCAGCCCGCGCGACAGCAAGTCAGCCAGCTTGCCCAGCAGCGCGTAGAGCAGGATGCCCACCAGCACCACATCGGTCTGCAGGAACTCGCGCGCATTCATGGTCATGTAGCCGATGCCCGACTGGGCCGATATGGTCTCGGCGACGATCAGGATCACCCACATCAGGCCGAGCGAGAAACGCACGCCGACCAGGATGTTGGGCAAGGCCCCCGGCAGGATCACCTCGCGGTAAAGGCGCCAGCCCGACAGGCCGTAGCTCTTCGCCATCTCGATCAGGCCCGGGTCGACCGAACGGATGCCGTGGTAGGTGTTCAGGTAGATCGGGAAGAACACGCCCAGCGCGACCAGGAACAGCTTGGCTGTCTCGTCGATGCCGAACCACAGGATCACCAGTGGAATCAGGGCCAGCGTGGGAATGTTGCGCACCATCTGCAAGGTGCTGTCGAGCAGCGTCGCGGCCGGCCGGAACGTGCCGGTGAGCAGCCCCAGCAACAGCCCGAAGCCGCCACCGATGGTGAAACCAAGCACGGCGCGCCAGCTGCTGACCCACACATGGCGCCACAGCTCGCCCGTGATGGCCAGGCCCCAGGCAGCCTTCACCACATCGAAGGGCGCGGGCAGGATGCGATTGGACAGCCAGCCGTACTGTGAAGCCAGCTGCCACACCACGATCAGCAGCACTGGCACAGCCCAGGGCGCGGCCGGGCCAAGCACCTTGTTCAGCCAGTCGGCGCGGCGCGGCGGGAGCGTGAGGGGAGCGGACATGTCGGCCTCCTTCAGCGCTGCGCCGCGCGCGGCACGATGCCGGTCGCCATGACTTCCCCGAAGGGCCCCGACAACACCTTGCCCGGCAGCTTGTCGCGCACGGAACGCGGCAGCAGCGGGAACACCAGTTCGGCGAAGCGGTAGGCTTCCTCCAGGTGCGGGTAGCCGGACAGCACGAACGTATCGATGCCCAACTCCGCATACTCCTGCATGCGCGCCGCCACGGTGTGCGGATCTCCCACCAGCGCGGTGCCCGCGCCGCTTCGCACCAGGCCCACGCCGGCCCACAGGTTCGGGCTGATCTCCAGCTCCGCGCGGCTGCGCTCGCCACCGCCGGCATGCAGCGCGGCCATGCGGCGCTGGCCTTCGGAATCCATCCTGGCGAACACGGCCTGCGCGCGCGCCACGGTATCGTCGTCGAGCTTGCTGATCAGCTTGCCGGCGGCGGCCCAGGCTTCGTCGTCGGTCTCGCGCACGATCACGTGCAGGCGGATGCCGAACCTGACCGAGCGCCCATGGCGCGCGGCGCGCTGGCGCACGTCGGCGATTTTCTTCGCCACCTCGGCGGGCGGTTCACCCCACGTCAGGTAGGTGTCCACCTGCTCGCCGGCCAGCTCATGCGCGGCATCCGAGGAGCCGCCGAAATACACCGGTGGATGCGGCCGTTGCAGCGGCGGGAACAGGACTTTGGCGCCCTTGACCCTGAGGTGCCTGCCTTCGTAGTCGAGTTCGGCGCTTTCATGGCTGGCGGCCAGCACCTCGCGCCAGATGCGGATGAACTCGGCCGAGGCTTCGTAGCGTTCGGCGTGGTTCAGGAACAGGCCGTCGCCCTCCAGTTCCGACGCGTCGCCACCGGTCACCAGGTTCACCAGCAAGCGGCCACCCGAGAGACGGTCGAAGGTCGCCGCCATGCGCGCGGCCAGCGTGGGCGCCATCAGGCCGGGGCGCACAGCCACCAGGAAGCGCAGGCGGCGGGTGACCGCGGCCAGCGTGGAGGCCACCACCCAGGGGTCCTCGCAGGAGCGCCCGGTGGGAATCAGCACACCTTCGTAGCCCAGCGTATCGGCGGCGGTGGCGATCTGCTTCAGGTAATCGAGATTGACCTCTCGCGCCCCTTCCGAGGTGCCGAGGTAGCGGCTGTCGCCGTGCGTTGGGATAAACCAGAAAACTTGCATGCCTTTGCCTCTTCAGCTTGTCTTGTTGATTTCGTCCATTCGGTATGACGGCATCGCGGGGTTCCGCGCAGGCACGGTGCCAGCCGTCGCGGCGTGCATGGCCGCCGCCCTGCCCCACTTCGCCGTGCCCAGGCCGAGCGCGAGCAAGGCGGCGCCCAATCCGCCAGTGAGCAAGGCCGCGATCAGCACGTGGCGCAGTCGAGCGCGGCGCACGGCGTGGCCCTGCTTGCCAGCCGCGTTCAACGCTGTGCCTGCCAGGCGGCATCCGCCGCATCGACCGGCTCCTCCGCCTGCGCGCGGCCGGGCAGCAGCGCATAGGCCAGACCCGTGGCTGCAACCAGCGCTGCCAGGACCAGGCGGCGCTTCAGGTTGCCGGTGCCCGCAACGCGCTGGCGTCGCGCGCCGTTGCCGGCTGGCGTTCCCTGAATATCGCGTTCGTCGGGATGCTTGAAAACTGCCGAGTTCATATCGATGTCCCTGTGCAAGATGCAAACGCGATCACGCCGGCAGCGTGCGGGTGCACGCTCCCCCGCCGGCCTGCAAGGCAGACGGCGCAGCAATCACGGATAAGGCTGGTTCTCCCCGGGCGGCGCTCGCGCCCCCGCATCAACTCAGGCGGAACATCGCTCGGCCGGCACAGGGCGCTGCGCGGCACGACCGAAGGTGCCAGGCAGTACGTCCGGCGGCAGCAGGTCCAGGGGCGTCTTGAGCAGGCCGCCATAGGCAGCCTTGTAGACCGGGGTGGCAAGGGTCACCACCTGGGCCTCGCCCACCGCGCTGATGGTGGCAGCGATATCGGGATCGTCCACCCTGGCCGCCAGCAGCGCCGCGGGCGGAAGCTCGCGCAGCGCCAGGTGACTGGTGCGTTCGCCGGCGACTTCGAGCCCGCTGCGCAGATGCGCCAGCAGGTGCCCGGAACGCGACGGGGCGGACGGACTGCCGGACAGGGTCAGGATGGACATCGGGCTTCCTTCTCAACTGAATGGCGCGGCGGACGCAGTTCGCGCCCGCCCATGCCGCTGATTACTTCTTGCCGGGCTGGTAGACCTGGTCGAACGAACCACCATCGGCGAAGTGCGCTTTCTGCGCCTTCTGCCAGCCGCCGAAGGCCTCGTCGATGGTGAACAGCTTGACCTTCGGGAAATTGGCCGCGTACTTGGCCGCAATCTTTTCCGAAATCGGTCGGTAGTAATTCTTCGCCGCGATTTCCTGGCCCTCGTCGGTGTACAGGAACTGCAGGTAGGCCTCGGCCACCTTGCGCGTGCCCTTCTTGTCCACCACCTTGTCGACCACCGCCACCGGCGGCTCGGCCAGGATCGAGATCGACGGCGCGACGATGTCGAACTTGTCCGGACCCAGTTCCTTGATTGCCAGGATCGCCTCGTTCTCCCAGGCAATCAGCACGTCGCCCAGGCCGCGCTCGACAAAGGTCGTGGTGGCGCCGCGGGCGCCGGAGTCCAGCACCGGCACGTTCTTCAGCAACTGGCCAACAAACTCCCTGGCCTTCTGCTCGTTGCCGCCCGGCTGGCGCAGCGCGTAGCCCCAGGCAGCCAGGTAGTTCCAGCGCGCGCCACCCGAGGTCTTCGGGTTCGGCGTGATCACCTGCACACCCGGCTTGACCAGGTCGTTCCAGTCCTTGATGCCCTTGGGGTTGCCCTTGCGCACCAGGAACACGATGGTCGAGGTATAGGGCGAGGCATTGTGCGGCAGGCGCTTCTGCCAGTCCGCCTTGAGCAGACCCTTCTCGGCAATGGCGTCGATGTCATAGCCCAGCGCCAGCGTGACCACATCCGCGTCCAGCCCGTCGATCACCGAACGCGCCTGCTTGCCCGAGCCGCCGTGCGACTGGCGGATGGTCAGCGCGTCGCCACCCTTGGCCTTCCAGGCCTTGGCGAAGGCGGCATTCACATCCACGTACAACTCCCGCGTCGGGTCGTACGAAACATTCAACAGGTTGGTGTTGGCCCAGGCGGTCTGGGTGGAACCGATCACGGCCAGTGCCGCCAATCCGATGGCCAGCTTGCGAATCATCTGTCTTGCTCCCGTCTTGTCGTCGTGAATTGGCGGCTGCGCGCCTCGTTTCAAGGCCCTCCTTGTGTGGGAAGGCTGGTGTCAGGGAAGAAGACTACCGAGGGGGCTATGTGAAAGGAACGAATGGTTTCGCCGATCCTTGCACGTTTTCCGCATAAGATTCGGCGGAAATATGGACATGCCGCAGGGAGTACCGTCGAAACCGTCAGTCTTCGACAACGAGAGGCTGCGGGGATGCCCGCGTGCTACAGGTTGTGCCGAAGGTTGGCTGCAGAAATGCAAATGAGTACAATTCGTATTTGAGAATCATCCGTTGGCGTGAAGACAGATCACCCCACGGTATGGCAACCAAGGAGCTTTCCGCGGGAAGGCCTTGGCATGGCGGAATGCCGTGGCTGCCATCCACGCGACCCCGCCGTTGTAGAGGAAGGGAAGCCGGTCTTGTCGGTGCGCTTGAAGTGGCTTTCGCTGCGGGTGTTGGTTGCGGCTTCTACCCTGAGGTCGTTCTTCGCCACGATGACGGTGCGCGCATCGGACACCACATTGCTGCCAGTGACCGTGACGTTTTGCCCCTGCACCGCCACGCTATTGCCGCTGAAGGTGATGGCCACCGCGTTGGTTTCTTCCAGGCTGTCGCGGCTGGTCCTGGTGCTGGAGCCGAGCAGGCCGCGGGATATGTGCTTGCGCCCTTCGCTCCAGTTGCTGCCGGCTTCACCGGCAACAATATTGACATCGCCCTGGGCCACGGCCATCAGCGCGCCTTGCTCGCTGGTGACGGTGGCGGCGCGGGCATTGAGATCGCCGCACTTCATCTTGACGCCTTCAAGAAAATGGAAATTGCCTTCCAGACTTGTGGCGGCAGGGCCTCAGACAACGCAAACGGTGTGTGGGCACCAGAACGACCGAGTTCCATATGTTGCAGAACAGTTTCCCCCCGCCGTTAGTCCGCGCTGGGTATTATTCTCAAGCTCGGCGCTATTGAACCTTGCAGGCTGGATATGTGTGCCGTATCGAGCCTTCACAAGAACCGGTATAGCGATAGCCTTTTTTAAGCATACATTGCTGTATCTCCATATATTTCGCACCAGCTGCATCTCGCATCTCTTGAGCGTCAACTCCAGACTTTGGGCTACTGTATCCTCCATCCCGCATCCCCCCACATTCCACCCAGTCCAGATTTCTGTCTTCCACACCTCCAACCTTTTTTTCCCAATAATCACTGAGAGGCGTGATATTCATTCCCGCAGATGGATTTCCATTCATCCAAAACCCTCCTATCCCACACCCAAATAATAAGAGAGGGAGAAAAACAACTATAAAAAATTTAATCTTCATCAAAAACCATCAAAACATACAAAATGGATAAAAATATTTTATTTAAGGAGGTAAAGTTAATCTGGCAGCTCTTAAATTCCCGACTTTAGAAGAAGAGAAATAGCCTGCCAGACTTCGGGGGGCAATGCCTCGGCCATTGCGAAAGGCCCGGAAATAGGAATTGCCGCGATACTCCATGCCTCATGCCCGACTTTTACCGCAAGTGAGCGCTCTCGCTTCGCATTGCCTTCCTCGTCGTAGAGCCCCCCCAACTTTCCACCAATCATGTCATGAGTGCCGGCAAAGGATTCGATCAATCTATCTTGCCAACTACCAGTCCCGTAAGGCACACCGAATAAAGTGCCTCTTACACCCTGTATCCCACCGGTAAGGCCGCCCATTTCTTTACCTTTCTCTGTCCCCAAAAATTCAGCCAAACTCATCCCGACAGCCCCGTTATCAAACTGAACCTGTTTTTTGTCATCAAGATCCAGACTTCCATCGGTTTTCTTTAGACACCGCTCATTAGTTTTTCCGCATAGCTTTTCCAAATCAATTCGTGTGCCACCAAGTTTTACACCGTCCCCATTGGACCCCACACTTTCGCCAGATATATTATTGATAGTAGTTTGACCATCTGTTACTCCCGCAAACTTCGCAGAATCTTCAATCATCAATTCACGCATTTTACTGGCGGCAGCTGACAGAGTTTCCTTGGTAACCGCCGATGTGCCAGAGCCAGTGACAGCGCCAATTAGTACGTTCATCACGCGCTCTTGCAACTTAAGATCCTTCAGTTCAGCTTCGACAACCGCCTTCTCCTCCGTAGTCTTCACTTGCTTCAAGCGTGCTTGCAGTTCGGCACGTTCGGTTTTCACGTAGCTATCCACTGCCGTGTATGCTTGCTGCGAAAATGCTGCCGCGATCTCCGCCTGGGCCTGCACTTGCGCGACCAGCTTGCCGGCATCCCAGTCCTTGACAAGACCATTCGCGCTATCGCCAATGAGGATGTCTCGATTAATACTGGCAACCGTTTCTTCGACGGTCTTGCCTGTCATTGCCTTATGCTCAGTCTCGTTTCGAGCCTCGATAGCACCACCACTGATACCACTACGAGTGACGCTGCTGTCGCTGCCACTGATCCTGCTGTACCCGGGGGCCCCGGCACCGACGCTGTTGCCGAAGTTCTGCAGCGACCAGTCGCTGCCCTTGCCTGCGACATTAGTGGCTTTGGAGCTTTCCGATTGCTTGTCGGTCTCTTTTCCATCCGCCTTCTTGTCATCGCCGCTCACGCTGAAGCCACCCGATAGGCTCACACCAGTGGCCTTGTGCTTGCTGCGATTTTCGATATCGCTAACGGTCAAGGTGCCGGTGCTCACGCGGTTGAGACCATCCTTCACGGCCTGGTCTGTACTGGCGATGGCGGCCCCCTTGAGGTCGGTGTTGCCCTTGACCTTGACATCGAAACCGCCGTCGCCGRCCTGGATGCCGCTTTGCCCCCGGACGCTGGCGAAATCGCCGTCGACCTTGCTGTTGGAATAGCTGGCGCTGGCGGCAAAACCAACACCTACGGTGACGCTCCCACCAAGGCTTTGATCCTTGCTTTTAAAGGTACTGGTGTCTTGCAGGCTCTCGATATTGAGGTTGCCGCCGACATCGGCCACCACCTGTTTACCACTGGCCACCGCGCCGCGCAGGGTGGTGTCGCCGCCCGATTCCAGGGTCAGGCGTTCGCCCGCGTTGACATGGGCGTTGCTCCAGGTGACGTCCTTGCCTTCGCCCTTGCCTTTGGAGCCGCTGGCATTGGCTGTGACACCGAAGCCGACGCCATTGGAACCAACCGAGATGGCCACGCCGACGCCACCACTGGCGCTGCTGCTCTTGCGGTCGGTTTCGTTGGTGTTTTGAGCGGCCAGCAGGGTGAGGTCGCCGTCGGCCTTGAGGTGAGCGTTGCCACCGGCGCGGATGCGGCTGCCCTGGACAGTGAGGTCGGAATCCTGGCCGGCGCCAGTGGCACTGATACGCACGTCGCCGCCGGCAGCCACGGTGGAGCCGACGGCGGTGTCGCGGGTGCTGGTGAACTTGCTGTCGCTCTTGCTGCCGCCCACGGTGATTGAGATATTGAGGCCACCGGCCGCCTTGGGGTCGGCCTTGATGGTGTCGAGCGTATTCTTGGCCGTCAGCACGGTGGTTGCGGCGGCCAGTGCCTTCATCCGTGGATCCTCAGTCTTGCCAGCCGCACTCTTCATCTGCTCGGCAGCCTGCAAGGCCGAGATCACCGGTGCGGTCACCGCCACGGTCAGGCCGGACTGGCGGAATTTACTCTCCTCCGTGCTGCGCCCGCTTTCGCGAGTCTCGACGATATCCACCTTCCTGGCGTGGATATCGATATCCCCTTTGGGCGCCAGTACGTGGCTGCCGGTCTGCTGGTAGTGGTTGCCCGCGACCAGGGTAACGCTACCGCCGGTGGCGCCCACGGTGGAGGCCGCGGCGCTGGTGCTCATATCCTTCTTGCCTACGCTCTGCATCTGACTGCCGAGGGTGATTGCGACCCCGCCGTTGTAGAGGAAGCCGGTCTTGTCGGTGCGCTTGAAGTGGCTTTCGCTGCGGGTGTTGGTTGCGGCTTCTACCCTGAGGTCGTTCTTCGCCACGATGACGGTGCGCGCATCGGACACCACATTGCTGCCAGTGACCGTGACGTTCTGCCCCTGCACCGCCACGGTGTTGCCGCTGAAGGTGCTGGCTACGGCGTTGGTTTCCTCCACGCTGTTACGGCTGGTTTTGGTGGTGGAGCCGAACAGGCCGCTGCTCTTGTGCTTGCGGCCTTCGCTCCAGGTGCTTCCGGCCTCGCCGGCGACGATGTTGACGTCGCCTTGTGCCACGGCCACCAAAGCGCCTTTGTCGCTGGTGACGTTGGCGGCGCGGGCGTTGAGATCGCCGACGGCCTGCAGGCGAACGTCGCCTTCGGTTCGCACGGTGGTGCCAACATCCTGCCCATGGCCCTGTTTGAGGTAGTTGCTGGTGTTGCGGACGTTGTTTTCCTGCTCGGCGACCTGGACGGTGCCGAGGTTGAGGTCGCGCCCGGCGACGATGGCGGTCTTGCCGTCCTTGCCGGCATTGATGATTTGCGCGGCCATCAGGTTGGCGTCGCGCCCGGCCATGGCCACCAGGGTGCCGCCGGGGTTGCTGACGTACAGGCCGGCGGCGCGGTCGATGTGGGTGCGGCTGAAGTCGCTCAGGCCCGCCCGCTTGGCGTCGCTGTGGATGGTGGTGACCACATTGAGGTCGCGTCCGGCTGTCGCGGACAGCGCCTTGCCCGCATCCAGCGTACCGCCGATATTGTCCAGATCGTTGCGGGCCTTCAGGGCCACCGCGTCGCCTGTGATGCGGCCACCGAGGTTGCGCAGGTTCTCGCCGGTGAGCTTGACGGCGGTGCGCCCGGCGATGGTGCCGGAGTTGACCAGGTCGCCCTTCAACTCGAGGTCAATGCTGTCGGCGGCGATCAGCGTGCCATTGCCGTTGAGGTCGCCGGGCTTGACGCGCACGTAGACCTGCGGCACCAGGGCACGGCTGCGCGTGCCGTCGGCCAGGGTGACATCTTGCTCCACCAGCCAGACCATGTCGCTGGTGAGCTGGGCCATCTGCTCGGCGCTCAGCGCCACGCCGGGGCGCAGGCTCCAGGCCTTGGCATAGGTGCCGCCGGCTTCCAGCAGCGCGCGGTACTGCGCTTCGTCGCTGCCGTAGCCCTGGAGGAAGCGCCGGCCGGTGAGCTGGCCGATCTGGTCGCGCACCAGGCCCTGTTCGTAGAAGCCGTCGCCCAGGCGCTTGTGCATGGCGGCCGGGTCGTAGCCCAACTGCGACAGCAGGTAGTCGGAGCTGAGCCAGTTGCGGTAGTTGGCAAAGCGCGGGTCGGTTTCGATCAGGTAGCTGCCGCTGTCCGGCTGGACGCGGAACAGGCTGTTGGTGGGGACCTGGGTGTCGACGCCCACGGTACGGATCACGGCGGGGTCGTTGCCACTGGCGGCACCGACGCTGCTGCTCGTGCTGGCGCCCGGGCCGTCCGCGGATGCCGCGTCTTGTCCCTGGAGGGTGCCAGGGCCGCTGACGCTTCCCACCGCGGCCGCCACTTCGATGATCTCGCGCGAGCTGGCGCCGCCGGAGGTACCGCTGCCACCGGCGATGGTGCCACCCACGCCGCCGGTGTTGCGCCCGCCGACGCTGTAGCCACTGCCGTTGCTGGCGGTGTGTTGCTGGGCCTTGGACACGTTCAGGGGGATGGTCTGGATCGTGTCGGCGGGGGTGTAGGCGATCCTGCCGTCCCACTTGCGCTCGTGATACCACTTGAAGCCGCCGCGCCAGCGGCTGTAGGTGTACTGGCTGGTGCCTTGCTCGCGCTGGATGTGCTCGCCGAACACCTGTTCGTTCTTCAGGTTGTGCAAGTCGCCCTGCAAGGCGCCGCCGGCGAAGATGTGGCTTCTATCATTGGTCAGTTCGTCGCCGCGCAGCGTCATGTTGCCGCCGGAGCGCATCAGCGCCGGCGCGCTTTGGGTGACCTGGGTTTCGTACTCGGTGCGGGTGATGTCGTACTGGGTCCAGGCCTTCACTTCGGCGCCGGTCTGCTTGTTGCGGTAGAGGCCCGCTTTGCTCCAACGCTCCCAGGCGAAATCGCCAATATCGTGTTTGTTCGGGTCACCGTTGGGCTGCAGGTACATGCCCTTGGTCGGCCCGCCAACCTGCACCACCTCGGCGCCGAAGTGCAGGTTGCCGTTGCGCAGGCGGCTGGCGTCGATGGTGAGGCCGCCGAGGGATTCGATGGTGGCGCTGTCGTTGAGCAGCAGGCCAGCGCGGCCGGTGGCATGCCCTTCGGCATCGAGCGCCCCGCCGATATTCATGGCGTCGCTGCCACCACCGGCGCTGAAGATCAGCGCCTGTTCGCGGTTGTTGACAACGCCGGCGCCGATGTCGAGGCGCTGGCGCGCGGCGATGGCGGCGGCCTTGGTCTGGCCGTTGGCGTGCTCCTCGCGGTTTAGCACGCTCCCCGCCTGGATGCCGACATGGTCGCCGTAGATGCGCCCGGTGCCGACGTTATCGAGGGTGCCGGCTTCGATGCGGGTCCGGCCGCCGTCGATCAGGCCGCGGTTGCCCAGTGTGCCGCCGGCCGCCACCAGGGTGCGCCCGCCGCTGATCTGGCCGCTGGCGGTGTTGTCCACATGGCTGCCGCGGACTTCCAGGTCGCCGGCCTGCAAGGTGCTGCGGTTGGTCAGGCGGCCAGCGGTACTGATGAGCGCGCGACCGTTGGCGGTGATTTCGCCGCTATTGTCGAAGGCCTGCTGCAAGGCAACGGTCAGGTCGCCCTTGGAAAGCACCCTGCCATCGCCGGCCATCCCCCCGGCCTCGATGGACTGGCGGGTGCCGGACAGCAGCGTGCCGGCACTGTTGACGATGCGGTTGGCGGTCACGGCGATGCTGCCCGCCGAAGAGACGCTGCCGCCGGTGTTGTCCAGGGTGTTACCCACGCCGGCGCCGGTAATGCCGATGTKACGGTCGGCGGCGATGGTGCCGGCGGTGTTGTCGATGCGGTTGCCGGCCAGGGCCACGGTGCCGCCCTGCAAACCCAGCGGCGCTTGGGGATCGGCGCTTTGGGTGTCGCGATTGAGGATGGTGTCGGCGTTCACGCCCAGATCGTCGCCGGCCGCCATCAGGCCGTTGTGGTTGTCGGCGGTACCGGTCAGCGTCACGGTCAGTTTTTTGCTGGCCTGGACCTTGCCGCCCTGGTTCTGCAGCGCGCTGCCGTCCAGGCACACGCCAGCGTTGCCGCTGAACTGGCCACCGTTGCGGTTGTCGAGGGTACCGACTTGTGCGGCCAGATCTCCCTGGCTGTGGAGCACGCCGGCACGATTGTCCAGGTCGCCGCCGCTCAAGCCGAGGGCGCCGGCCGATTGCAGCAGGCCTGCGGTGTTGTCGAATGCGCCGCTGCGGATGTCGAGCCTGCCCGCCGTGCTGGCGAGGGTGCCGTGGGCGTTGTCCAGCGCCGCCTGGCGGGTGTCGATGCGCAAATTGGCGCCAAGGACGGTGCCGGCAGCGTTGCCGAGCCCGGTGCTGTCCAGCGCCAGGCCACCGGCGGCCTGAAGCGTGCCACCGGCGTTATCGGTACGGCCACGGGAGTCCACGGTCACCCCGCCTTTGGTGGAGGCGACGAGGCCGCCATCGCGGTTGTCCAGGCTGCCGGTGGTCAGGCCCAGGTCGCCATGGCTGACGAGCTTGCCGGCGCGGTTGTCCAGCCCTTCGCTGGCACTGACGGTCAGGGTGCCACGGGCGTTGAGGGTACCACCGCGATTGTCGAGGGAACCTGCCGTGACCTGGCCCGCGCCGCCGCTGACAATGACGCCGCCGTCGCGGTTGTCGAGCCGGCCGTCGACCCGGACGTCCAGTCCGGCTTCTCCGGCCGCTTGCAGCGTGCCCCCCTGGTTGTGCAGCGTTCCAGCCTGGATGGCGGTGTCCCCCGCCGCTGCCAGGGTGCCGCCCGTGTTATCCAGCGTTTCGGCCACGGCAAGGCGGGTATCGGCAGCGCCGGCTGCCTGGATATTGCCGTCGCGGTTGCCCAGGGATTTCGCATTCAGGTCGAGGGCGCCGTTACCGGCGATGGTGCCGCCATGATTGTCCAGCGCCCCGCGCACCTTCACGTCGAGTGCGTCGGTGCCGCTGGCGCTCAGGCTGCCCGCGGCGCTGGTCAGCTTGCCGGTGTCAATTTCGATCTTGCGGGCCAGGATGGTGCCGCCGAACAGGTCAGTGGTCTCGCCGGTAAGGGTGAGGGCGCCATTGCTGGCGAGCGTTCCGCCGGCACCGTTGAGTGTGCCGGCAGCGATATCCAGGCGACCGTTGCCGGCGTGTTGCACGGTACCGTCCGCGTTGCCGAACGTGCTGGCGCGGATGCTCAGGTCGCCATTGGTTGCAATCGTGCCTTGGCTGTTGTCGAGCGAGCCGGCCACGTGGAGCCGGTTGCCGTGCTCGCCACTGGCGACGATCTTGCCGCCGCGGTTGTCGAACGACTCGGCAGTGAGGTCGATCCGGGCCGCGCTCAGGCTGGCGTTGCGGTGGTCAGCGCTGCCGAGCTTGAAGGCCGCCGCGCCCGCCGTGGCGATCTGGCCGTCTTTGCCGTTGAGCGTGTCAACCTGCATCTTCAGGGCAGCATCGCCGGCGTGGTTGAGCTTGCCACTCTGGTTGATGAGCTGGCGGGACGACAGACTCAATTGCGACGCATTGCTCACCAGGGTGCCATCGCTGTTGTCGAGCGTATCGGCCACCTGCAGATGGGTGGCATCCGTGCCGCCGTGCAGGAAAGCCCCCGCGCGGTTGGAGAGGTTGTCGGCCGTGAAGGTCAGCGCGCCGCCCAGTTGCAGGCGGCCATCGTCGTTGCTCACCTGGCCAGCGCGGATGCTGGCGGCGTCCGAGACATGCAGTTCGCCGCTGCGGTTGGCCAGGTCTCCCCCGCTGACGCTGAGCTGGCGCACGCCCAGATGGCCGCCGTCGTTGTTCAGGCCGCCACTGGCGGCAAGGTCGATCGCGCCGCCGGCGAAGATGCGGCCGCCGTCGTTGTCGAGGGTCTTGGCAATATTGAGCGCACCGTCGGCCAGGCGGGCCGGAGGGTGCGGCGCGGGCGCGGTGCCAGCATCGACCTCCACAATGCCTCCGGTGCTTGTGCTGCCGCCTTCGCTACCGCTYCCCGGGACGCCTCCGTTACCCGAGCTGCCTGGGCCACCACCGCTGCTGGCTTCGACCAGGCCAATGCGCCCGCCATGGCGGTTGGAGGCGACCGTTACGCGCAAGGCCAGGTTCTGTACGCCGGTCTGCTCGATCGCGCCGTCACGATTGGCGAGCGATTGCGCATTGACCTCTACGCGCCGGCCGTTGAGGGTGCCGCCACGGTTGTCCACATCCTGCGGGGTGTTCACCACCAACTCGCGCCCGGCGCTGAGGGTGCCGGCATTGGCGACGCCGCCGCTTGCGTTCACCCGGGTATCGGTCCGCGCCTGCATGGCACCGCTATTCTCCAGGCGGCCATCGGCGGTCACGACCAGTTCGCCCGCCTGGGTGCCCAGGTTCCCGGCGTTGCGAACCCCGACGCCATGTTCCGTGCCCAATAAAACGATCTTCTGGCTATACATGCCGCCCAGGCTGCTCACGTCCACGGCGAAGGCCGGAGCCTTGCCGCCAGCGGCCTTGGCCGCCACCCGGGTGTGATCGGCGCTGACATCGTTGACGCCCGTCGTGACTTGCAGTTGGCTGGCCCAGATGCCGGCGTTGACCTCCATCGAGCGAGCGATCACGTCGGTGTAATCGGCACCGCTGGCGTCCAGGCCCTTGCCCTGGACCCGGAGGGCGCCGCCTTCGACACGATAGCCCTCCAGAGAGCCGCCGTTGACGACCGGCGTACCGGTGGTCAGGGTCAGCCGGTTGGCATTGATGAAGCCGCAGCCGTCGCAGGAAATCCCGGCCGGGTTGGCGATGACCAGTTGCGCCCGGCTACCGGCGATTTCGACGTAGCCGTTAAGCCGGCTGGGGTTGCTGGAATTGACTTCGTTGAGAATGACCTTGGCCGTCCCCTTGCCCAGCCATGGGTTGCCCTGCACCCAGCCGCCCAACTGCGTTTGTGTGTTCCCGCGGGAGTTGTTGAGGATCGCCCCCTGCTGGCCCACGTCAAATTGCTGGTAGGTGTTACGCGAAACACCGGCTGCACTTGGGGTCTGGATGTTGACCAAGGGAGTGCCATTCGGTGCTAGCAGCACGGTCGGACGCTGGTTGCCCGGCGCGCTGGGATCGGCCACCACCTGCGCAAGCGCCGTGCCGCCCAGGACGACGTGCCCCATGATGACCCACACGGCGAAATTCAATGGCCGCACCATCACGACGCAAGGTCTGCTGGCCGCTATGCCCCGCCCCCCGCCACCGCTGCTGTGGCCTCGGGCGATTTCGGCGACGACCTGGAGCATGCCGCGGGCACGGTTGAAAATGATGCGGTAGAGGTTCTTGTTCATGCGGCCATTCCCATTTATGCAGATACGAATGCGGGCGCACTCGCCCCAAGGAGATCAGTAAGACCAGCCCATGCTGAAGCCGGCGATGACAGAGTCGGTCCGGAACCCTTGGGGCTTGTACAGCGGCGTGCCTAAGAAGACGTCCCAGTAGCCGCCATGCATGCCGCCGCGCAAGCCGATGGCCGAACCCGCGAGGGTGCGGCCCGGTTGCCAGCGGGTGGCGGGACCGCCGACACGCCCCACATCGACGGCGACGTACACTTCCTGCCCGGCGCCCAGGGCCAGCCCCAGGTCGTTGCGCCATAGCCATCCGCGCTCGCCCATGAGCGTGAGTTCGCCGTCGAAGCCGCGCACGGTATAGCGCCCGCCGATGGCGAAACGGTCCYGCGGCACCAGCGGCGTGCGGTTCCATTGCGCCCGCCAGTTGGCGGTGTAGCGCAGGGATTGGTTGGCGATCCGGAATGGCACGGCGAACTGGGCGTCGGCGGTGATGACCTGCATGCGCGAGGTGCCTTCACCGAAGTCTTCCTCCGGCGCCGCCATCGCCCCGAAGGCGCCAGTGCCGCGCCGGTAGGCAAGCGTGGCATCGAGGGTGGACGTGCCCAGGTACTCCCGATGCGTCAGCCCCAGCTCCCAGCCGCCGGTGCGGCGGCGCTGCACTTCGATCTCGGTGTCGTCGATGTAGTTGCCGGATTGGCGCAGCCAGCCGCGGACGTAGGCGCCGGTCTTGCGCGTCGCATCGCGATACAACAGGCGCGACAAGCGGACTTCGGCGTTTTCGCTGGTGCCGCGGTAGACATAGTTCTGCGAGTAGCCGGCCACGGTCTGGCGGTATTTGTAGCCACCGGCGGTGGCGCCCAGCTGCCAGTAGCCAAGCGGGACGCTGTAATGGATGGTGTAGCCCTGCGTGCCCTTGCCGCCGGGGCTGAACACGTCGTGGTTGACGTTGGCGTAGAAGAGATCGTTCAGCATCAAGGTATCGTCCAGCGAGAGCGTGGCGCTCGCCTGGTACTTGCCCGTCGCCCGGCTGCCGGAATCGTCCAGCGCGACGTTCAGCCGCATGGGCCGGCGCTGCGACCAGGCGATGACCAGGTCGCTTTCGCCAGGCCGTGCGTCCTCACCTTCCGCCGGCACGATCTGGATGTCGGCCTCCACGGTGGGGACGCGCTTGAAGTTCTCCAGCGCCTGTTCGATATCGCGCAGGTTGAGCAGATCGCCACGGCGGATCGGTACGGCGTTCCAGGCGGTGGCACGCGAGGAGGTATCCGCGGCGAAGCGGACCGCCCGTACCCGCCCCGGGACCACCGAGAGCGTCAGGACGCCGCTGCTCAGGTCCTGCGGGGCCGCCAGCACACGCGTGGTCACAAAGCCACGCGCGACGATGGCATTCTGGATGCGCTTCATCACCACGTTGATGCCTGCGGTGCCCAGGCAACGGCCGGTAGCGGGATCGGTGGCAGGGTCAGCCGCCTTCAGCGCCCACAGGAATTTGCCGGCATCCTCGCCAGTCAGCTGGATCTCGTGGATCGTGAAGCAGGGACTTTCTTCCCTCGGCAACTGATCGGGCGCCGCCAGGGCCGGCATCTGCATGCGCACATCCGGCGTGGTTTCCTGCTGCTCGCGCAAGACGCGTTCGCGCTCCTGCTGGCGCAGTAATTCCTGCGCCGGGCTTCCGGGTGCCTGCCCCTGCGAGGCGATCGGAAACACCAGCAGGCCGCAAGCCAGGCACCACGAGCGCATTACCGATGACCAGTACCTCCGTTGCTCCATGTTTGTTCTTCCCTGTATTGGCCCATGCCCCCTGCTGGCGGGCATCCAGTACCGCCTATGGCAGGCCAGAGAAGTTGCACTTGTCCGCTCACGCGACTGAGAGTGACTTGCAACCAAACCTAGAGTGTTCGCGCTGCGAAGTGCGGCGTGCTTAGGAAATTTCTTGAAATTGGGGAGATTCTTCCCAACCTTGCGCGGTTCTTTCGCACGGCTGCAGACCGCGCCTGCGGCTCCGCGTCAGCACCGCATGGGGTGATTCCGTGTCACAGGATCTGCTGGCCTGGCGAACCCCATCATGTCCTGGGGTCGAAGCGCTGCAGCTATCGCACATGCGCTTCCCTGGGTGGGTTTCCTGGGCGCAAGAGCGATGGTGAACCTGGCGCCAAGACAATCTGGATCGGCATGCAGCGAACCATGGACGGCGCACCCGCTATTCAGGCACTGCGGGAAGAACCATGACTTCCGCATAAGGGAATGGACATAAGGTCACTTGCCGAAACTGAGATACTGCAACTGGAAGGAGCCATGAACCTAGACGGCGACGCCATGTCCACCAACATCCCGTCCTGGCGCGATCACATAGCGCGTGGGCATCGGCAGCGTCCGGCTTGTGTTGCCATTGAAGTCGGGCAGGTCATTCCTGAGTTGCTCGCGGAGCGTCACCAAGTAGTCCAAGCATGACGCTTGCCGATATAGGGCTGCGCCATATTCCAAACACACTGGCGCATTTGCTAGCATCTGCCATCGTCTCGCCGGCCCGTTCCGGCCGGCCACCCGTCCCACCTGCAACTGGTTCCAGCAGTCACCTGAATGCCACGCTTTCCGGGCGACATGCCTTTTGAAGTGAAACGCAGCAAAACAAGACCAATTCGGGAGAAGACAGACCATGAACACCAGGACACTGAGCATGCTTGCGGGCGCCGGGCTATGGCTCGCCTCTGGCGCCGTGCTGGCGCAGGGCAGCGGCCTTACGCGTACCCTTGTCGGCAAGGAGGACGTTTCCGTGCCGGGGCGGGAGGCTGTGGTGGCACGGGTGGAGGTGGCGCCCGGCGCCTATGCGGGACGGCATACGCATCCGGGCGACGAGGTCAGCTACATATTGGCAGGCCAGGCCGAACTCCTGATCGACGGGCAACCGCCGCGGGTCGTCAAGGCGGGCGAGTCGTTCGTGGTTCCGGCCGGGGTCGTGCATGACGCGCACAATCCCGGCACCGCGCCGGTCAGCCTGGTCGGCGTGTATGTGGTCGAAAAGGGCAAGCCGCTCGCGACGCCCGCGCCCTGATATCGCTGTCGCTGCATCGGGGCACGTTTGTCGTTTGTCTCCGCCGCGATGCAGCGCACGGTCGATCCCGCGCATCCAGCATGAGGCTCGCCACAATAAAAAAGCCCGCCCCACTTGCGTGGCGCGGGCCAAGTTTCCGTATTCTGGAAACGGGTAGACAAGTCATGAAGAGCGCCCCCGCATCTCCATGACGGAAACCATCTTATCCGGACTGACCGTTGCGGCACTTGACCCATGTCAAACGGACCGCACGTGCCGGAGAACCCCCTCTGCAGGCACGATTTCCGTGGGCGCGGCCATCGACCGGAGATGGCCTACGCCGCATCGTCCAGCTTGACCGCAAAGCCGCGCTGTACCCCTGGCCGGGCAAACAAGGCGTCATACCAGCGCCGGATGTTGGGAAAACGATCGAGCGAAACCTGATGGCGCTCATGCCGCCATGCCCACCCGAGGATCGCGAAATCCGCCACGGATAGCTCGCCCGCGACGAATTCCACTTCCGCCAGCCGCCGGTCAAGCACGCCGTAAAGACGGTTGGTTTCCTCTGAATAGCGCTTGAGCCCATAGTGCCGGTCGGCCTCCGACTCCACAGTGCGGAAGTGATGGACTTGTCCCGGCATGGGCCCGAAGCCGCCCATCTGCCACATCAGCCACTCCAGCACCGGTACCCGTTCGCGCAGGGATGCTGGCAGGAATTTGCCGGTTTTCTCGCCGAGGTAGAGCAGGATCGCGCCGGATTCGAACACGCTGATCGGCTGGCCGCCGGGACCATCGGGATCGACGATGGCCGGAATCCGGTTGTTGGGGCTGATGCGCAGGAAGTCCGCCTGGTGCTGCTCGCCCTTGGTGATGTTCACCGTCTTGACGGTGTACGGCAAGGCCATTTCCTCGAGCGCGACGCTGATCTTGCGTCCGTTCGGCGTGTTCCATGTGTGCAGGATGATGGTCATGGGAATTGGTAGGTGATGAGGGACGGCACCCTGGCTTGCGCCTGGATCAGCTCAGCGGCACGCCAACATGCTGCCGGAAGCCGGCACGCCCGCCGATGCCCTGGTACCAGCGGTCCAGGTCCGGCGTTGCGGGGCGGTCGATCTGGGCGTCGAGGCCGTACCAGCGGCGCGCGTACGCACCCAGCACCAGGTCAGCCAGCGTGAACGTGCCGCACTCGAGAAAATCGCGGCCTTGCAACTGCCGGTCGATCATCCGCCACAGGCCCGCCACGGTGGCGGCGTCGGCATTCAGGCGCGCCACGTCGCGCTCTGCGGCCGACGTTCGCACATAACCCCAGAATACCGGCCTTTCCGCCGGCTGCAAGGTCGAAAGGGACCAGTCCAGCCAGCGGTCCACGCTTGCGCGCACCTTCGGCTCGGCCGGGTACAGCGTGGTGCCCTTCCCGTACTGCATGGCAAGGTAGCGCAGGATCGAATTCGACTCCCACAACACAAAGCCGTCATCGATGAGCGTAGGGACGCGCCCGTTCGGATTCATCGCAAGATACTCGGGCCGGTCGTTGCCGCCGAATTGCATGCCGGCGTCGATGCGCTCGAACGGCAGGCCGAGTTCGTCGCAACACCAAAGCACCTTCTGCACATTGACCGAATTCGCCCTGCCCCAGATCGTCAGCATTCCATGCGTCCCCAGTGAAAACACCTTGTTTGCGGAAGACGTCAACGATACACCAGGCAAGGCCGCGCTGCCGGGACGCCGGGCGATGGCCGCTGGGCTACCCGGTTTGGATATCGGACTCAGTGCGAGAACAGCACGGGAATCGTCATGGTTTCCAGCAACGTCCGGGTCACGCCACCCAGCATCACCTCACGGAACCTGTTGTGCCCATAGGCGCCGGCCACGATGAGATCGGCATCCAGGTCGGCGGCTTCCGACAGCAGCCGCTCGCCCGCGTCGGCCAGGTCGGTCACGGGGAGATTGCATACCGCCGCCGTCACGCCATGCGCCGCCAGCCAGGTCGCGGCGTACTGCGCAGGCGTGTTCCAGGGGTCGTCGGCCTTGCCCGCCACCGTGCAAGTGACAATGGTCACGGCCTCGGCCTGGCGCAGAAATGGCAGCGCATCGTGGATAGCGCGTGCCGCCTCGCGCCCGCCGTCCCAGGCGATCAGCACGCGGCTGCCAACGGTGTTGAACCGGCCCGCCCTGGGAATCGCCAGTACCGGCCGGCCACTGGCAAGCACGATGGATTCGACAAACCCCTCGGCCACGAAGGCCGTCGGATCCGCCGGGTCGGCCTGGCCGACCACCAGCAAGTCCGCCAGGCGCGCTTCGCGCTGGCCGATGGCCAGGGGAAGCCCGTCGAAAGCCTGCCATTGCGCAGTGATCGGCAGCTCTTCCGTCGCGCCCTCGAAGCTGCGCCGCACGATCTCGCCATCCTCCTCGTAACGTGCCTGAAGGGCATCGAGGTAACCGGCGCCGTCGGGCAGCCGGTACACCCACGCGGGTTCGGGTCGATGGCAGGCGAACATGCCGACCAGCGTGGCATTGTGCCTGGCGGCAAGCTGCGCGGCGATTTCGATGCGATGGTATGACCGCCGGCTGGGATCGAGAATCACCATGATGGTGGCGTAGGACATAAGGAGGCTCCCGCCCGTCGGCCGGGCTCGTGATCGGGTCAGAATGCACTGTAGCGCCTGCGCCGCGCAGCGCAAGCGCGGACTGTCCGGTCGTTGCGCCAGGTCAATATGGCCGGGCCGGGGCCATCGGGCAACGCTGTACATGGGAATCCGCGGCAGTGCGAGCCGCGCTTCGATGCCTTCGCGATGCGCGCAACGGATGTTGGCATTCTGTGAACACCCGGCAGGCACGCCTACATGACGGCCATCCGCCCGTCGGCAAGCAATTGCGAGAACCAGCCGCCTGCCAGCGTGGCCAGGTCCTCGATCGCGGCGGGCTCCTCGAATACCCGGCCCTCGCCCGCCACCAGCCGCAGTTGCCGCGGACAGCGAAGGCTGGCGAACGCCAAGTCATTGATCCGGATGCCTTCCGGATCGCCGGCACCCACCACAAGAAGCGTGGGTACGGCCACCTTGCCCAGGGTATCGGCGTCGGCCAGGTCCACTCGCCCCGCGGCGAGCACGAGCGTGCGCAAATCCGCGCCCGCGTCTCCCGCCAGCTTCAACGCGGCGGCGGCGGCGGTGCCGGTGCCAAAGCAGCCGACGGGCAGCGCCGGCAAGCGCAGCCGCGTGCGAACGTAGCCCGGCACCGCTTGCATCACCGCTCGCAGCCGTCCGGCCAGCATGGCAATATCCTGGCGCTTTTCCGCCCGCATGGGCTCCCTGGGCCCGATCAGGTCCACCAGCAGCGTAGCCAGTCCCCTGGCGTTCAGTTTCCTCGCGACATACTGGTTTCGCACAGCGTGGTCGCCGCCCCCGTTGGCATGGACCATCAGCACCAGCCCGACCGGATTGCCGGGGGCGTCGAGCACGCCGTGAAGCCTGGTGCCGTCGCACGCGATGCCAACCGGCAAGCCATCGGCCAGGGCTCTTGCTCCGATGGCCCCGGCGTTGCGCGATTCGATGTCGCGCCACAACAGCGCACGGACCTCCGCGTCGTCCACCAGCGGAAAGCGCTGGTAGGCGTGGTGGATATCGGGATCCGTCCCGGCTGCCCGCAGGCACACGACCTCGTCGGCGCAGGCGCGGACCACCGCCAGGCCTTTTGGTGCGCCGATGGGAACGGCGCAAACCAGCCTGGCCGGCTGCTGCCTGCGCACGGTATGGATCGCCGCCATCATGGTGGCGCCAGTGCAGATACCGTCGTCCACCAGGATCACAACACGGCCACGCGGGTCCAGCCGCGCGCGATGCGACGTGTAGATCGCGCATTGTTGCCGCAGCAGATCGAGCTTTGCCAGCCGCTCCTGCGCAAAATGGACGGGATCGGGCTGTCCCCCCGCCGGGCACTCGACGGCGTAGGTCCAGCCGTTCTCCGTCACGGCGCCAATCGCGGCGACGGCGTTGTCCGGGCCGGCAAGCTTGCTGACCAGCATCACATCGAGATCGCCCTCCAGGGCGTCGGCAAGTCCGCGCCCGACAGCTACTCCGCCCTTCGGAACGGCAAGGATCAGGGGATGCTGGCCACGATAGGCGCGCAGCGCTTCGGCTAGCTGCGCCGCGGCGTCCTCGCGGCTCTCAAAGCGGGCAACTAGCGGATTCACGATCTGCTCCTCTGCTGTGTGCCACGGCAGCGCGGCGCGGCTAGCGCCCAGAATAGACCCCCAGCGGCGATACCACTTGCGCTATGTCAAGGATTGGCAACAGCCGGTCTCAACGTGAAGCGCACCCTACTCACGTGCCCCCCCGGATACCAGAGCGTGTTCCATATCAGGCACTGCCAGTTCACCGGTGGTGCGTCTGGCGCCGGGAACGCTAGATTCGGCCCATTACCAGCAATACGATGACGATCAGCAATACCAGTCCCAACAAGCCGCTGGGCGCGTAACCCCAGCTCCGGCTGTGCGGCCAGGCTGGCATTGCGCCGATCAGAACCAGTATCAGGAGAATTAACAGAATAGTCCCCAGCATTTCGCGTCCTCCTTGACTTCCAGCCGCTGCTTGTCAGGTCACTATATGCGGTAATGAAGCCTGGCAGTTGTCGTGTATCAAGCCGCGCGCGGGCGGGACGGGTGGCGTGCGATAGCAGCGCTGGCCCTGTCTTGCGCGGAGCATCCCGATCAGGACATCGCGTCCATGACGCAAGCCGATGCCCTAAAGGACGGCGCCAGACAGTACACCGACGCCGGCGGTGATCGCCATGGCGAGCGCGCCCCAGAAGGTGACGCGTCCCGCGCCCGAGATTCTGCTGGCACCGCCGACCTGCGCAGCGACGGCGCCTAGCGCGGCGAGAAAGATGAGCGACATTCCCGATACCCATGGCATCAGCCCGCGGCCAGGCGCCAGCCAGGCCACCACCAGCGGAAGGAGCGCGCCGACGGCAAAGCTGGCGGCCGATGCCATGGCAGCCTGGATGGGTTGTGCGCTCAGCGCCTGCGAAATGCCGAGCTCATCGCGTGCATGGGCCGCCAGGCTGTCGTGTGCCATGAGTTGCGCCGCTACCTCCCTGGCAAGACCCGGCTCAAGCCCCCGCTCCACATAAATCGTCGCGAGTTCGTGCTGCTCGGCGGCGGGATCGGCATCCAGCTCTCCACGCTCCCGCCTCAGGTCGGCCTTCTCGGTGTCCGCCTGCGAATGGACCGAGATATATTCCCCCGCGGCCATCGACATGGCTCCGGCCACCAGGCCCGCGATGCCGGTCATCAGGATGTTCGCCTGGCTCGCGCTGGCGGCGGCGACGCCCAGCACCAGGCTGGCGGTGGAGACAATGCCATCATTGGCACCGAGCACCGCGGCGCGCAGCCAGCCTGTGCGATCAACCCGGTGACGTTCACTGTGGCGGGATAAGGACCTCATGGTGCAGCGGCCTCCGATGTGGACTGCAGATGACCTGATGATGCTACCTGCGAGGCCTCCCGGTTGCAACGAAGGCACCCGTTTGCCCGGCCGTGCCTGTGCGTGGATACGCGTTCAGTCGATGGCAAAACGCCGCACCAGCCAGCCCCGCAGCACATAGGTCAGGCAGCAATAGCCAACGAGGATCGGCAACAGCAGCACCCAGAACACGCCGGGCGGCGCCACCAGCCCCAACGGCGCCGCCAGCGGCGAGTATGGCAGCCAGATGCCGGTCAGGCAGATCGCTACGCCGGTGGTGATCAGCGCGGTACTGCCACGGCTTTGTATGAACGGGATCTTGCGGGTGCGAATCACATGGACGATCAGGGTCTGCGACAGCAGCGACTCCAGGAACCAGCCGGTCTGGAACAGGTGCTGCTGCGCAGGCGTACTCGCACCCAGCAGCCAATAAAGCGTGGCAAAGGTGACATAGTCGAACAGCGAACTGATCGGACCGATGCACAGGATGTAGCGGCCGATCTTGCCGATCTCCCAGCGGCGCGGACGGCTGATGGCATCTTCGTCGACGTTGTCCGTCGGCAGCGCGGTCTGCGAGAAATCGTAGAGCAGGTTGTTCGTCAGCACCTGGATCGGCGCCATCGGCAGGAACGGCAGCCAGGCGCTCGCGCCGAGCACGCTGAACATATTGCCGAAATTCGAGCTGGCGCCCATGCGCAGGTACTTGAGCAGGTTGGCAAAGACCTTGCGGCCTTCGATCACGCCGTCGTRCAGCACCAGCAGGCTCTTTTCCAGCAGGATGATGCTGGCCGATTCCTTCGCGATATCGGCGCCACTGTCCACCGAGATGCCCACGTCGGCCGCCTTGAGCGCCGGTCCGTCGTTGATGCCGTCGCCCAGCACGCCCACCACCCGTCCGCGCGCCCGCAGGGCCTTGACGATGGCCGCCTTGTGCGCCGGCGCCAGCTTGGCGAAGAGCTGCGTGCGTTCGGCCAGTTCCCCCAGGGCTTGCGGCGAGAGCCCGTCGAGTTCGTGGCCGAGAACCGCGCGGTCCACGTCGATGCCGACTTCCCGGCAGATCTTGCGCGCGATCACCGGGCTGTCGCCGGTCAGCACCTTGACCTCGATGCCGCTGCCGCGCAGTGCCGCCAGCGCCGGCGCCGCGCTATCCTTGGGCGGGTCGATGAAAGCGATATAGCCGAGCAGGATCAGCCCGGATTCGTCCGCCACCGAGTAGGGCTGCGTATCGGGCGCCGGCGGCAAGGGCTTGTAGGCGATCGCGATCACCCGGAAGCCATCTTCGTTGAGCGCATTGCAGACCGTCATCAGGGCGTGGCGATGCGAATCATCCAGCGCAATGGCCTGCCCCCCAAGTTCGGCGCTGGCGCAGACTGCGTAGACCTCCTCCACCGCGCCCTTGCAGACCAGCAGCCTGCCCTGCGGCCCATCCACCACCACCGACATGCGGCGCCGCTCGAAATCGAACGGCACCTCGTCGATCTTGCGATAGCCGCCCTGTTGCCGCAGCATTTCGCCCACCTCGTCATGGAAGAGCACCGCCTTGTCCAGCAGGTTGTGCAAACCCGACTGGTGGTAGCTGTTCAGGTAGGCGAACTCCAGCACGCGCGCGGTCTCCCGGCCAGCCAGGTCCACATGCTTTTTCAGGATGATGCGGTCCTGCGTCAGCGTGCCGGTCTTGTCGGTGCACAGCACATCCATCGCCCCCAGGTTCTGGATGGCGCTGAGATGTTTCACGATCACCTTGCGGCGCGACATGGCAAGCGCGCCCTTCGCCAGGTTCACGGTCACCAGCATCGGCAACATCTCGGGGGTCAGCCCCACGGCGACGGCCACCGCAAACAGCAACGCCTCCAGCCAGTCGCCCTTGGTCAGTCCGTTGATCAGGAACACCAGCGGCGCAAGGATCACGATCAGGCCGATCATCAACCGGGCGAAGCGCTGCAGGCCTTGCTCGAATACCGTGCCGGACGTCTCCTCCGACAGCGAGCGGGCGATGCCGCCGAACATGGCGCGCGGCCCGGTCAGCACCACCACCACGGTCGCGCTGCCGCTGACCACGGCCGTGCCCATCAGCACGATGTTCTCCAGCGTGCCGGGTTCGTCGCCGCTGGCGCTCTCGCGCGCGAATTTCTCCACAGGCAGCGATTCCCCGGTGAGGGCCGACTGGTTGACAAACAGATCCTTCGACGCCAGCAGCCTGGCATCCGCGGGGACAAGATCGCCCGCCGCCAGGTGGACGATGTCGCCCGGCACCAGCGCGCCGATCGGCAGTTCGCTGATGGCGGGCGATGTCCCCGGCCCGGCCCTGCGCTGCGTGGCGGCGGTGGTATGGACCATGGCGCGCAGCGCTGCCGCCGCGCGTCCGGAGCGGCGCTCCTGCACCGTGGCCACGCCAACGCTGAGCATCACCATCACCGCGATCACAGCCGCGGCGTCGTAATCGCGGATGGCCGCCGATACCGCCGCCAGCGTCAGCAGCAGCACATTGAGCGGATTGAGCAGGCGGCGCAGCAGGTCGATCACCGCCGGACGCGGGCGCTCGTGCGCCACCAGGTTGGGGCCATGGCTTCGCAGCCGCAGTTCGGCCTCGGCATGGGTCAGGCCGTCCGGGCTGGCGTCCAGTTGCTTGAGCAAGGCCGCCAGCGGCGTGTTGGCAGCCCGCAGCAACGCCTCCGGCATGCCGCAGGACGCGGGCTCCGGGCCGGCCGGACCGCCGGACGATGCGGGATGCCGGCGGTGCATCCGGCTCACCCTCTCGCCAAGCCACCGGATGGCCCGGACGATCATCACGGCCGCCTTGCCTGCGCTTGCGCGGCACCGGCGTCCCAGCCCCCGCCCAGCGCCAGGAACAATGCCACGGTGTCCTGCAACCGCTGGGTCCTGGCCTGCAGGTAGCCGATATCGGCCTGGTGGTACTGCGCGTTTGCCACCAGCACCTGCAGGTAGCCGGCGGTGCCGGCCTGGAAGTTGGCCTGCAACTCCTGCAGGGCCTCGTAGGCGACGTCCCGTGCCTGGCGCGTGGCGGCGACCAGTTCGCCATCGTGCTCCAGGGCACGCAGCGCATCGGCTACCTGCCCGAAGGCAGCCAGCACAACCTGCCGGTAACCGGCCTGCGCGGCATCCCACTGGGCCACGGCGGCTTGCCGCCGGTAATACAGTCCGCCACCGTGGAACAGCGGAGCCGTGATGCCCGCCCCGAGGCTCCAGACCGCGCTATTGCCACCGAACAGGGAACCGATCTGCAAGCTGTCGCGGCCGTAGCCTGCGCTCAGGGTAATGGCAGGGAACATGGCGGCGGTGGCCACCCCCACTTCGGCACTGGCAGCGTGAAGCTGCGCTTCGGCCAGCAGCACATCCGGACGGCGCCGGACCAGTTCCGCCGGCAGCACCCGCGGAATGTCAGCCGGCAAGCGCAAGGTCTCCAGCGTCACGGCAACGGGCTCGCCCTCGGCCGGGTAACGGCCCGACAGGGTCGCCGCCAGGTGATCCGCCTGCTCCAGCCGCTGCCGCAGCGGCGGCAGCGTCGCCTCCAGCGAGGCAAGCTGCACCGCCAGGCTTAGCTCGCTGACGTGCGCGGCCGTCCCGGCCCGCACTTGCGCGCGCGTGATCTCCACCTGCTCGCGCACCAGTGCCGCCAGCTCGGTGGTGGCCTGGATCTGGGCGGCATAGCCGGCCTGCGCGACCACGGTGTTGACCAGGTTGCCGGTCAGCGCCAGGTAGGTGGCGCCCAGCGTCTGCCGCTGCAGGTCGACCTGCGCGGACAGCGCCTCGACCGCGCGCCGGTTCAGGCCGAACAGGTCGAGCGTGTAGCTGACGGTGGCGGTCAGCGAGAACAGGTTGAAGACGCTGGACGGAACGGACTGGCCAAAGCGGACCGGCGTGGCCGCCTGCCGCGTCGCCCCGGCGGTGGCGTCCAACTGTGGATAGAACACGCCGGCACCGGCGCGCATGGCGGCCTCGCTCTGCCGCAGGTTGGCCTGCGCTACCTGCAGCGTGGGGTTGCCAGCCAGTGCCGCGTCCATGGCGCTGTCCAGCGCGGTGCTGCCGAACATGCGCCACCAGTCCGCTGGCAGCGCGGACGCGTCGGTGAAGCGCTGCGAAACGCCATCGCCAGCCGGCGTCCGCGCCGCGTCTCCCCCACGCGTGAAGCTGGCCGGCACAGCCGGGTCGGGGCGCACGAAATCCGGCCCCACGGCGCAACCGCCCAGCAAGGCAAGGACCGCCGCGATCCAGGGCAGCGCATGGCGCATCACGATGCGCCGCTCACGTAGACATCGACCAGCTGGCCCGGATAGACATTGACGTCGGGCGGCGGGCTGAACTTGAACAGCAAGGGCAGCACGCGCACGTCCACGCGCTCGGTGCGCTGGTCGGAAAGCTGGATCTTGGGCGTGACGTAAGGCTGCATGCGCAAGAACTCGAGCGGGATGCTGGTGTTGGTGCCACGCACGAACATCCTCGCCTGGATGCCCTTGCCCGCCTTGGCGCCGGGCAAGCGCTGCAGCAGGATCTCGTCGACATACACGCGCACCGCCAGCGTGCCCGGCACGCTGCCCATGACGATCACGGGCGTGTAGCCCTGCGTGTAGGTGCCATAAGTGCCCAGCGAGGACACGAAGGCGCCCACCGCCGTATTGACCGACATCACCACGCCGTCCACCGGCGCGCGGATCACGAACTTGCCGAGCAATGCCGCCGAGGCGGCAGCGGCCTTGCGCAAGGCGTCCACCTGCCGTTCCTGGTTACGGATATCGTAGACCCAGGCGCCAGCGCGCGTCAGTTCCAGCTGGCGGCGCGCAACGTCGACGTTGCCGCGCGCCACGCGCACCGCGTTGGCTGCGTTGTCCATGGCGTCCTGGCTGACGGAGCGAGCGTTGAGCGCATACGATCGCTGCAGTTTGTCAAACTGATCCTGAACTGTCCTCAGGCCCGCCGCACTCGCCTCCACCTGCGCGCGCGCCACATCCAGCGTCTCCTTGCGCGGCAGCGCCTTCAGTTGCGCCAGTACGGCCTCGGCGGCCTCCGCCTGCGCCTGTTGCTGCGCCGCCAGCGCGCGCTGGACCGAATCTTCGATCACCAGCAGTTCCTCGCCCCGCCGTACCTCCTGTCCCTCGCGCACGGGGATGCGCACCACCGTGCCCGCGACTTCGGGATAGAGGTTGATGTTGGCGCCGTTCTCCTGGTAGCTCTCGATGATGCCGTTGGCGTAGATGCCAGTCTTGTAGGGATTGGCGGCCGGCTCGAATGCCGGCGGCAGCGGCGGTCTTTGCTGGGCGTAGAAGATGGCGGCCACCACGCCGGTGGCGGCTCCTGCCACGGAGAGGATGAACAACCACCTGATCTTCATCCGGCCACTCCCCGCTCGATGCATTTGAGCTTGCCATCTTCCATGTCGAGGATGCGCGTGGCCATGTCGAAGATGCGGGCGTCGTGGGTGACGATGACGATGCAGCGACGGTCGTTGAGGATATGCGTCTTGACGAAGGCCATGATGGCGTGGCCGGTATCGCCGTCCAGCGAGGCCGTGGGCTCGTCAAGGATCAGGATATCCGGCTGGCTGACGATGGCCCGCGCGATGGCCACGCGCTGCTGCTCGCCGCCGCTGAGCTTGATCGGCGGCAGCTGGGCGCGGTTGGCCAGGCCTACGATTTCCAGGTAACGCTTGGCCTCGTTCAACGCATCGTTCCAGTCGCGGCCATTGAGGATCAGCGGGATCGCCACGTTCTCCAGCGTGGTCAGGCGCGGAAACAGGTGGAAGTCCTGGAACACGAAGCCGATCCTGGCGAGCCGGAATGCGGCCAGCGCATCGTTATCGAGCGTCCAGATGCTGGTGCCGTCGATCATCACCTCGCCGCCGTCCGGGCGCAGGATGCCGGAGATGACGCTCAGCAGCGTGGTCTTGCCGCTGCCAGACGGGCCCACGATAAACAGGATCTCGCCGAAGTACGCCTCGAAGCTGACCTGCCGCAGCGCATTGGTCCGGGCCTCGCCTTCGCCGAACCATTTGTCCAGCGCCTTCGCGGCAATGGCAACGCGCGGCATGCTCACCCCCGGAAAATATCGAAGGGCTCGATGCGCAGCACCTTGCGCACGCCGATATAACCCGACACCCCGGCGATCACGATCACCATGACCAGCGCCAGGCCCAGGTTGTGGAAGGTGATCATGGCGGCGTAGTTGGGAAGGCGCAGCCGCGCCAGGCTGATCAGGATGGCGCACAGGCCAATGCCCAGGCCGTATCCCGTCAGCGCCGTGAAGGTTGCCTGGAACACGATCATCGCCACCAGTTCGTGCCCCTTGGCGCCGATCGCCTTGAGCGCGCCGAACTTTTCCAGGTTTTCCAGGATAAAGGTGTAGAAAGTCTGCCCCGAGATCGACAGCCCGACGATAAAGCTGATCACGGTCATCAGCAGGATATTGGTGCCGAGCCCGGTCTGGTACTTGTAGAAGTCGGAGATGCGCTGGATGAACTGGTCCTTGGTCAGCGCGCGGTAGCCCAGCTTCTGCACCTCTCGCTGAATCCGCGTCACATCGGCCGCGGACTTCGGTTCGACCAGGATGTAGGAGATCGTATAGCGCGCGGTCGGCAGATACTGGATGGCGCGCTGGTAGGTCGTATAGAGCGTCGGCACGCCGAACAGCCCGCTGGTGGAGACCTGCGCAATGCCGACCACCACGCCGCGATGGTCGTTGATCTCGAAATCCGTGCCGACCACGGGGTTTTCCAGCTTGCGGAATTCGGCATCCTTGACGACCAGGAAAGCATTCTCGGCATAGATGTCCTCTACCCTGCCCTGGAGCACATCCGGCCGCCCGAACAGGCTGGCATCGTCGATGCCGACCACCGTCACGGGCTGGTAGGTGCCGCTCTTCAGACGCACCAGCGCGCCGCCCGAGTAAAGCGGCACCGCGAATTTGACGCCCTCGATGCTGCGCACGGCATTGAGCATGTAGTCCGGCATGCCGATGGTATTGGCCACGGTATTGACCGCCGGGTCCATGACCCAGATGCTCGCGCCGATGTTGTACACGGTCGACGACGAGCGGTTGAGCACGCCGGCGAACAGCGACGTCATCTCGATCATCAGGAACACCGCGAACGTGATCCCGACCAGCAGGCCGGTGAACTTGGCCCGGTCGTTGACCAGCAGCTTGTAGGCGAGCTTGAGAATGCCGGGCACCATACTTTTTCTTTCTTGTCAGCGTGCCGCATTGGCCGCATTGGCCGCGCCACCTACAGCTACCTACCGCCAGCGACCACCATCGCCCACTCCGGGCGGGATCCGGGAGGGCATCTGGGGTAGGGGGCGAGCCGCGCAGCAAACCTCGCGTTCCCGCCGTTCAGGTGTGCAGCGGCGACTGCACGCTGCCTGAGCGCTCGCGCTCACGCTCGTTGTGCAGCACGCTGGCGAGCATGTTCCATTGGGAGCCGAGGGCGTCCACCAGATCATCCAGGGACAGCACGCCAACCACCGTCTCGGCATCCGTTACCGCGAGCCGGCGCACGCCGTGCGCCAGCATCGCTTGCAGCGCGTCGTCCATGCCGGCATCCTTGCCGATCGCAACCACGCCGCGCGTCATCACGTCGGCCACGGTCGCCTGCCCGGGCGCGATGCCCGCGGCGGTGCTCTCCAGCACGATGTCCCGGTCCGTCACGATGCCGATCGCGCGCTGGCCCCCGCCGAAGGGCTCGGTGACCACCAGCGCGCCGACGTGGCGGTCGCGCATCTGCACGGCGGCGTCGCGCAGCGTGCACGTATGCGGGATATGAACGGCGGACAGCGAGCAAATCTCTTCGATCCTCATCATGATTCTCCTGGCGTGGCGTGGCGTAGCCGGCCTACACGCGCCCATCAAGCTTCGCGTGCGGTACATCGGCGATGCACAGTGGCTTGCAAGGCGCGCCGGACCTGAACTCAGTCTAGCGCCGGGCGCGCGGCCGCCATTGATGCAAATCAACCCGCTTGCCGGCTTTTGCCGCGCCTGGAAGGCGGGATCGCTCCCCGCCACGGCGCCAGGCATTGATAAGGATCAACCGGCGCGCGGGCCCGCTGCCTATAGTGGGAAGTGCCTTTGCGCTATCCGCCATTGCGGATACGTCACGCTTCATGCCCCCCGTATCCACTTCGACCGAACCAGCCAGGAGAATGCCGTGAACGACCTCAGATCCGCCCTGTCCGCGCACCGTGCCACGCTACAGCACGACATCAACGTCTTGCTGGCCGATGTGCAGGCATTGCTACGCGACACCGCCGCCCTGACCGGCGAGCAAGCCGGCCAGGCCCGTGAGCAGTTCAAGGCACAGCTGGAGGCGCTTCAGCTACGCCTGCGGGATCTGCAGGCGCAAGGCCGCGACCAGGTCCGCGACTGGGCCGACGCCGGCGAGGAGTACGTGCATGCGCACCCATGGCGCACCCTTGGCGCCACCGCGGCCGTTGCCGCCGCCTGCGGGGCGCTGTTCGCCCTGGCGCTCGCCCGCCGGAACTGAGCACGGATCGCCGGGGCTGATCGCAGCATGGCGCTTTTGGAGCCCCGCCATCACCGCTGGCTCGATATCGGGCTCCTCTCGCTCTCCGCAGTCACGCTGAGCGCGGGTTCGCTGCTGTACTGGTTCGAATCGGTCGCGCACGCGCGCGCCGTGTGGCTGACAGGCGTCGTGCCGGTGCTGATCTCGCTGGCAGCCAGCACCATCCTGGCGGCATGGCGCCGCCAGGCCGGCGTGGACATCCTTGCGCTGCTGGCGATCGGCTTCGCATGGTGGCTCGGCGAGCACTTTGCCGCGGCTGTGATCAGCCTGATGCTGGCCAGCGGGCGCGCGCTGGAGAGCTACGCGGAAACGCGCGCCGCAAGCGAGATGAGCGCGCTGCTGCGCCACGCCCCGCGCGAGGCCAGCCGTTACGAAAACGGGGAATGGCGGCCGGTGCCGCTGGACCTCGTGCGTCCGGGCGACCGCTTGCTGGTACGCGCCGGCGAAGTGGCGCCTGCCGACGGGACGCTGATCCAGTCCGCCGACCTGGACGAATCCACCCTCACCGGCGAGGCCATGCCGCAGCGCCGCGCGCCGGGCGAGCCCCTGCGCAGCGGCGTGGTCAACGCCGGCGCGCCGTTCGAGATGCTCGCGGGCGCCACGGCGGCGCAAAGCACCTATTCGGGCATCGTCCGCCTTGTCATGGAGGCCCGGCAAAGCCGCAGCCCGTCGACGCGCATGGCCGACCGCTATGCCCTGCTGCTGGTGCCGCTGGCGCTGGCCGTGGCGGGCGCCGCCTGGTTCTTGACCGGCGATGCGCGCCGGGCCCTCGCGGTGCTGGTGGTGGCGACGCCCTGCCCGCTGATCCTGGCAGTGCCGGTGGCCATCGTCTGCGGCATGTCGCGCAGCGCCAGCCGCGGCATCCTGGTCAAGAGCGGCGCCGCGCTCGAAAGGCTGGCGCAGGGCCGCGTATTGTTCTTCGACAAGACGGGCACGCTGACCGCCGGCCAGGCCCGCGTCTCGGCCATTGAGGCAGCGCCGGGAGACGCGCCCGATGAAGTACTTCGCCTGGCTGCCTCGCTGGCACAGGCATCGGTGCATGTGAGTTCGCGCGCACTGGTCGCCGCAGCCCGCGAACGCGGGCTGGCACTGGCGCTGCCGGCCAAGGTCGGCGAGGAACCCGGCGCCGGACTGAGCGGCATCGTCGACGGCCACGCCGTCACCCTGGGCTCGCTGGCACATGTGGCCAGGGCAACCGTGCCCAAGCCGTGGAGCACGGCCTTGCTGCGGCGCCTGAGCCATGAAGGTGCGTCGGCCGTCTTCCTTGGCGTCGATGGCGCCATGCGCGGCGCGCTGCAACTCGCGGACCAGATCCGGCTCGACACGCCCCGCGCGCTCAGGCTGCTCAGGCAGGCCGGCATCCGGCGCATGGTGATGCTGACCGGCGATCGCGACGACGTTGCGCAGATGACCGGCGCGATGCTGGGCGTGACGGAAGTGCGCGCCCAGCAAACGCCGGCGCAAAAGCTCGAGGCGATCCGCGAGGCGCAGCGCCACGACACGGTCATCATGATCGGCGACGGCGTCAACGACGCCCCCGCGCTGGCTGCCGCCGACGTCGGCGTGGCAATGGGCGCCGCGGGCGCCGCCGCGTCGGCGCAGGCGGCTGACATCGTCCTGCTGGTCGACCGCCTGGACCGCCTGGCTGAAGCCATCCAGATCGCCAGGCGCGCGCGCCGTATCGCCGTGCAGAGCGTAGTGGCAGGCATGGCGCTTTCCCTGGCGGCCATGATCGCAGCCGCCTTCGGCTACCTGCCGCCGCTTGCGGGGGCGCTGCTGCAGGAGGCGATCGACGTCGCCGTGATTCTGAACGCACTGCGGGCCCGCAAGGCGGGACCGGACTGGCTGCCCGCGCAGCTCTCCCGGGCCGAAACCGCGAAACTGAAGACCGAGYACGCCGAACTGGGGCAGGTGCTCGACCAGGTGAGATCGATGGCGGATCGCGTTGCCAGCCTCCCCGGTGGCGTCGCCGCCCTGGAACTCGCGCATCTCAACCAGGCACTGCGCCAGCAATTGCTCGCGCATGAGCGGCATGACGACGCCGACCTCTATCCGGAACTGGCGCAACGGCTTGGCGGCAGGGACCCGCTGGCCGCGCTGAGCGGCGGGCACCGCGAGATCTTCCGCCTGGTGGGCCTGCTGGAACGCATCGCCGCCGACCAGCCCGCGGACGGGATCGACCTGGAAAGCGCGCAGGAAGTCCGGCGCCTGTTGTATGAGCTGAATGCGATCCTGCGCCTGCATTTCGCGCAGGAGGACGAGTTGTATCACGCGCTGGGCGACGCCTGACGGACTGCCCGCCGGCGCGCCCAGCCTTGCGCGTCATTGCGCTGGATCAAGCGGCAAGCCGCGCCACCGGCAATACTGGAGACACCGGCCCGCGGTTGACATAGGCGGGCAGACTCAGACACGGACCGACTCCATCATGGCTGGCAAACTTATCCCCGGCTCGCTCGCGGCAGCGGCGCTGGCTGGGCTCATCGGTACCGCACTGCCCGTGCATGCGGCGCAGCCGAATCCTGAAGCCCTGCCCCAGGTACTGCAGATCAATGGGATCGCCTATGTGTCCGGCGGTGTCGGCGAGGACGAGGCAAAGGCCATGCGCGCGGTGGCCGGCCGCTTCAATGTGCGGCTTGGCTTCTACAACGCGAAGGGCGGCGAGGCATTGTCCGACGTCACGGTATCGCTCGTGGATGGCGACGGCAAGCGGCTCCTGCGGGTCGTTTCCAGCGGCCCCCTGCTTTATATGCAGGTACCGGCGGGTGCCTATACCGTGCGTGCCCAATATCAGGCCGACAGCCAGGCGCGCCGGTTCACGGCCGGACGGAATGCGGTCAGCTACACCTTCCGCCTGCGCATCAATGAAATGGAAGATGACTGGGTCTATTGCGAGTCGCGGTGTCCGCGGCCCAGCCTGCGATGAGACCGGCAGCATCGCGGTGTGCGCTCCTTGCGTCGATTGCGCGCGGCGGTTGCCGCAGATCAAAGCCGGCGCCAGCCATCTGGCTATATTGGAATCGTGCACTCGCCGGATCGCGCAGCCGCCTCGGCGAATCACATCTACCCTGCCGGGCTATCGAAAGGAGTTCACCGTGCAAGCCAATATCGGAACCGTTGACCGGACCCTCAGGATTGTCGCCGGCCTGGCCTTGATCGGCCTTRCCGTCACCGGCACGATCGGCGCGTGGGGATGGATCGGCGTGATTCCCGTCCTGACCGGACTCGTTCGCATCTGCCCGCTCTACAGCATGCTCGGCGTCAGGACCTGTCCGTCCGCGTGCGGAAAGCCCAACTGACGTGGCCACCAATCCCAATACGGAGACTCACATGACAGACCAGACCGACGCCCCCTTCGCGTTCTTCAGCGCCAATTGCGAAGCAGGCCTGCGCGCGCTGACATTGATGCAAGAGAGCCGCGAGCGTTTCCTTGAGATCCAGCTCGACGCCATCCGCCGGGACATCGAGACCACGCGCGAAGTCGGCGAGCAGCTTGCCAATGCCAGCAACTTCGCCGCCTTCGCCACGCTGCCCGTCACCATCCTGCGTAATGAAGCCGAACACTGCGCGCAGCTGATGCAGGCGTGGATGCGTCTCGCCATCCACAACCAGACCGCCATGGTGGAACAGATGCGCGAAGCCGGCGAATCCTGGCAGCGCTGCCAGGCGACAGGCTTGCAGCAGGCGGGGAATACCGCCTCGATGATGGCGCCGGTGCAGGCTTTGTTCGAGAAATTCAGCCAGGCCGCGGCGTTGAAACCCGCGTTGAACGGCACAGGCGCGGAGCCGGCAGACGGCGCCCTGGCCGCGACGCGCAAGAAGGTCATCCATGCCAGCTGACCGCCCCGCCGGCATGCCCGCCAATCCGCCTTCAGGCCGGATCGCACTGGTGACGGGCGGCCTGGGCGGACTGGGTGAAGCCATCGCGATGCGCCTGCACGACGCCGGCCATCGCGTGGCCGTCACCCATTCGATGGGCAATGACCATGTCGAAGCCTGGCTAACGCGCCAGCGGGCAGCGGGACGCGAGTTCAGCGCCTTTGCCACCGACGTGGCCGATTTCGAAGCATGCCAGTACTGCGCCGCGCAGGTCCTTGCCGAAATGGGCCAGGTCGATATTCTGGTCAACAACGCGGGCGTCACCCGCGACATGACCTTCAGGCGCATGACCAAAGCCGACTGGGACATCGTACTCAGGACGGACCTGGACTCCATCTTCAACATGACCAAGCCCTTGTGCGACGGCATGGTCAGCCGCGGCTGGGGCCGCATCATCAACATCGCCTCGGTGAATGGCTCCAAGGGCGCCTTCGGCCAGACCAACTATTGCGCCGCCAAGGCCGGGATACACGGGTTCACCAAGGCGCTGGCGCTGGAAGTGGCAGYCGGCGGCGTGACCGTCAACACAGTCTCGCCCGGCTACCTGGCCACGCACATGGTCACCGACATGCCTGCCGACATCCTCCAGGCCAGGATCCTGCCGCAGATCCCGGTTGGCAGACTCGGGCGGCCGGAAGAAGTCGCCGCGCTGATTACCTACCTGTGCTCCGATGACGCGGCGTTTGTCACCGGCGCCAATATCGCCATCAATGGCGGACAGCACATGCAATGAACGCACCCGCTCCGACCAGTGAAATCGCCGCAGCGCCCGAGGCGGAATGCGGCTGCGGCCCCATGGAAGCCGAACGGCACCAGCTCGACGAGCAGGTACGCTCCACCCTGGCCAGCGCCACGCAAGGCATGTCGCTGGCCTCGTTCTGGCTGGCCGGGCTGGACTGGGCATTGCACCTGGCGATCTCCCCCGGCAAGGTCGACGCCGCCGTGGGAGAGTGGATGAGCGCAACGATTGCCACTGCCGCCGGCATGTGGCCGGGGCCGTCGAGCGCGCAGCCAACGCCCGGCATGCCGGCGCGGCCGTCCGACCTGCGCTTCGCCGACCCTGCCTGGTCGCAGTGGCCCTACCATTTCTGGCGCGACGTCTTTCACAACAACGAAGCGCTATGGGAGTCGCTGACGCACGGGCTGCGTGGCGTGTCTCCCCACCATGAGCGGATCGTATCGTTCTGCGCGCGGCAGATGATCGATATCTGCTCACCCGGCAATGCCTGGTGGCTCAACCCCGTGGTGCTGCAGGCCACGGCCGCCAGCGGCGGCACCAACCTCCTGCACGGCGCCCGGCACTGGCTGCACGATATGCAGGACGTGGTGGCCGACCTGTCGCGCGATCCCAGCCTGCGCCGCCCGCCCACCTTCAAGGTCGGGCGGGACGTCGCGGTCACACCCGGCAAGGTGGTGTACCGCAATGCGCTGATGGAACTGATCCAGTACTCGCCGGCCGGTGCCGAGGTATGGCGGGAGCCGGTGCTGATCGTACCGTCCTGGATCATGAAGTACTACATCCTGGATCTCCAGCCGCGGGATTCGCTGGTGCGCTACCTGGTCGGGCAAGGCCACACGGTCTTCATGATCTCGTGGAAGAACCCGGATGCCGAAGCGGCCGGCATGGGCCTCGACGACTACCTGCAACTGGGGATACGGGCCGCCTTGCGCGTGGTCGGCGAACGCTGCCCCGACGCGCGCATCCACGCCGCCGGCTATTGCCTGGGCGGCACCCTGCTGGCCGTCTGCGCCGCGGCGCTGAGCCGCGACGACAATGGCGCGCCGCTGCAAACCCTGACCTTGCTCGCCAGCGAGACGGACTTCACCGAGCCGGGAGAACTCGGCCTGTTCATCGACAGCAGCGCCTTGTCCACGCTGGACGCGATGATGCACCAGCAGGGCTACCTGGATGGCCCGCAGATGGCCGCCGCCTTCCAGATGCTGCACTCACGCGACCTGGTCTGGTCCCGCATGATGAGCGAGTACCTGCTCGGCAAGCGGCTGCGCCCGAGCGACCTGGTGTCGTGGAACCGCGATCTCACCCGATTGCCGTACCGCATGCATTCGGAATGCCTGCACAAACTGTTCCTCTCCAACGAACTCGCCACCGGGCGCTACTGCGTGGACGGGCGGCCCGTTGCCTTGTCCGACCTGCGGTTTCCGGTGTTTGCGGTGGGCACCGAGCATGACCACGTGTCGCCGTGGCGCTCGGTCTACAAGCTGCATCTGCTCACCCCTGCCCCGCTGACCTTCCTGCTTACATCTGGGGGGCACAATGCCGGCATTGTTTCCGAACCTTCGCACCCTGGCCGGCGATATCGGGTGGAAACCCGTGACGCCAATGCGCCTTATGGGAGTCCGGAGCGGTTTCTTGCCAGGGCTGAGCGGCATGAAGGGTCGTGGTGGCCATGCTGGCAAGCGTGGCTGGCGGCGCGTTCGACCGGGCGGGTTGGTGCGCGGGATGTGGGGTCTGGTGCGCTTGCGGATGCGCCTGGGGGTTATGTGTTGGAGCGGTAGTGGGTGGATTTGATGGGGGAA
>NZ_JBFTNE010000051.1:0-55634 GCF_056397325.1 Cupriavidus sp. 05N39 | reverse complement strand
GGCCTGGGATCATCCGGCCGGTGAATCGGTGGTCATGGCGGCGAACCAGGTGTTGGATCACCTTCGATAAGGCATCTCAATCGGGCGGCGTCTTTCCTACCGATCCCGGACTGGAAGATATTCAACAACTGCAAACGCGTCAGCGATGTTCATGTTTCACTCGGCAGCGGGTGTCCTGTTGTTGCCTGTGCGCCGTGTTGGGCAAACTAGAAGCGTGGCAAGCGATGGGCGATACACCGGCCGGCAGGACGCCATGTCCACATGCAGGTGATAGTTCGCAAGCAGTTGGCGCATAGAGTCGGTGAAGTCGATGCCATCCCATAGTGCGGAGATTTCGCCCCGATGGGACATGACTCTTTCGTTGATGATCCGCTGGATGGCTTCGTTGCGCCCAGGGCCTGAAAGGTTCGAGATCGGGTAGACGAACGGGGGGTTGTCTGGCCATTGCGGAGCGAGGTACCCCACCGGACCGTTCACTAGATTGAGAACCAGCGACTTCTGCGGCAGCTTGGGAAGCTCGGTGGAAAAATACAGGTTCCCATCCATCGGCGTTCTTCCCCAGTTCGGGGATCTCGTCAGGATGGCGGCGGAGCCATATACCAGCACCGCAATCCAGAGTGCTTTTCGTCGGTGGCCGCTATCGATCGCTTCCCCAATTACCATACCCGCCATCAGGATCGACAGTATCTCCAGCAGGATGGCATATCGGTAAATGCCAAACATCGTCATCCAGAACAGGTACATTCCGACAAAGGTGATGCTGAGGAATAGCTTAAATTGAGATTGGCTGTCCACGGCGCGATTTCGAAGCCAGAGGGCCGCAGATTTTGAAAGCCATAGTAGGGCGATGACCCCGCCAATCAGCAGTCGCGGATCACGCATGTTCTCTTCTGTGTGAAGCCGATTCTTCTCAAACGCAGTCTTTATCGGGAACCAGAGATATTCGACCCATGTTCCCGGCAAGAACCTTGTGTCCAGCATGGTCGCCTCATCGAGGAGTGGCGAGCGAAACAAACTGTTGAAGAACGGGAATAGCGGGTTCTGATAGTCCCGATACAAAACCCACATCCACGGCCCGGCGACTGCGGCGAATGAAACGCATCCACTTACGGCGTAGAGCGCCAAGTCGTTAGCGGTCGCGCGCGGGCTCCGCCACGACAGGGAGCAAAGCAACGCAAGTGTGATTGCCAGGGTTGGAATGGCTGCCGTGAGTTTGAGTCCTGTAGCCATCCCGAGCGAAAGGCCGGCAATGACCAGCGCCATTCTGGTAGTCAGGTTCCCTCGATGCGAGGCGAAGATCGCCCAGATCGCCAGCAATGCAAGCGCGGTTGTCGTCCACTCGCCCGAAGTGGTATTGGCCTGGGAATACCCTGCAGCGCCGACCAGCGCAAGGAAGCAAGCCAACCCGCGATTGATTCTCGGGGCCCAGCCAGGCGCTCGATGGGCGACGCCTATGGTCCCAATGATGTTCCATGTGACAAAGACAGCCAGCCCGAATGGGATCCCCATGAGCAGCACCGAAACGTAGTCAGGGAACGTCGTGGCACAGTAGTAAAACGGAAGGTCAATTACTGGGTTGAAGAATGTTTGCAGTTGGGCTGGATACAGATCGACGCTCAGCCGATCGTTGAGCAGCGCCCATGGTGCATAGTAGTGATAGTTCAGCAGATCCCAGCTGAGGTCCTTGCCGCGAATCATGGAAATGATGCAGCCCAGAAGGATGCTTGCTCCCAGCTTGGTTATTCTGCAGGACGGGTGAATCCTTTGCTCATACCAGTTTGCGGCTACGGTCAGGCTTCTTCTCATGTTCGCTGTGCACATCCTCATCTCCTGGCAAGGGCGTGAGCGGCAGCACCCGCCGCGCCTTCTCGGCAACACGCCGGTGCTTGTCCTGCGCATCTTGCCACGTCGCGGAGGTGAATATCTTGTCGATGCCGGGGGCGATCAGGTGGGTCAGGAAAACTGGTTTGTCGGTCATCGTGTCCGACCATGGGCAGAAGCATGTCCAGACGCGGGCATCCTGCTCGGGAAGGTCAGTGCGCAGCACGAAACGTTTGAACCAGCCCCTCAGAAATTCATGATGGGCGTTCCCGTCCAGCGTATGGGCCGGCTGGCCGTAAGGGTTCAGGACGTACAGCCGCATGCTGAACGGATCGCCATAGGCATCCGGCGTGCCGCCACGCACGGCGTGGCGTAGCGCGCGAACCCAATTCTCTGGGGTGTAGGGGGGCATGGCGGTGCGCGGTACGGCTATTCAGCGGCGGGGGAACCGCGCGCGCAGCAGTGTCTTGACCGCCGGGCGGGCCACCTTGATCCGGTGGTGCTGGCCGTCCTGCTCGAAAGACAGGTAGTCGGCCGTCCACATCATCTTCTCAATGTGCCGCGTCTCGATGCCGTGCACGGTGACGGCGCTGGCCGTGACCGTGACGTGTTCGCAGTCGAGGCGCAGCTCGGCCGTGTCGCCGGGCAGGAACTGGGTTTCCAGAAAGATCGAGGCAGCCTGGTAGGTCACAGGGAACATGCCATCTCCTGACGGGTGGCGTAGTGGCGCTCGCCGCGAGCTGGAAGCTGAGCGAAGTGCCCTGGTAATGGAACGCCAGGCGGTCAATGGTCCACGGCAGCGCCATGATCGCCGAGGCATCGACCCCCGTCAGCGTGAGGGTGGCGCCCGCGGCCTGCGCGGCGGCCTCGACCTCCGGGTTCCAGGTGTCAGCGGTGAGCAGCGGATCGTCTATGGGCAGGTGGGAGCAGCGGATGGCCAAACGCGCCGCCCCATGGGACTGGCTGTACAGGTAGACTGTGTCCGGATCGCAGGTGAACATGGGCGCACTCTGAAAGTACTGTATGGATATCCAGTATAAGAGTCGTCCGAATGCGGGTGCCGAAAGTTGAGTTAACTGTATGGATATACAGTGTCGCGAGATGGTGTCGTGTCCATCAAAATATTTTCGTGGCACTGGACGTGGCACCAAGAGAATCATATTCGGAGAAATCGGCTTCCAGTAATAGATATAGCCGAATTTATGATTCCTGCTGGCGGACCATAGTACGGTTCGTAGAAGTTCTCTGAAGTCCTCCCCTCCCAAGTAGATCAAGGCCTCGCGGGCTTTCGACGTTCGCCGAAGTTCGCCGGGAGCCGTTGGCATCCGCGTGTTTTAGGGGCATTAGGGGCATCAATAAATGCCCCTATATTTGGTGCCCCTAAACGATGCCCCGTACCGTCTAGCCCTTAATCCTGAAGTACTAATCCCATTGTTGGGCGTGACTATCAAGCGTACATTTGTGCCAACTCTCCACCAAAATAGGACTCGCAATGACATATTCAGTCGCGGCAACTTGTCCGTACTGCAAGACTGTTCGTCGGTTCGGGGTAGAGATGACGGTGTTGGAACTGCCTATGACGGTGCGGCATCGGGTGAGGTGCGGCTGCTCTGAGAGCTGCGGCCAAGAATTTGACCTTGATATTCGCGTGAACTACGTCACTCAGGCTTCCAAGCTTGGGGAGGCAGTTGAGGCGGAGCAAAGTGATTCCTCGTCGCTACCGCCGCCGCCATTGCCTGGATTGCCCGAGTGCCCGACAGGTGGGGGTGTCCCTTTGGGCTAGCTTTGACGCTGGATAGGCGCTGGCTGATCCAGCCGCATATCCGCAGGGTGCAGTCGCATAAAGCTGCGCACCCGCACCCGCAACGGATCCCGGCAGGTCAGCCAGTCCTCCCATTCCGCTCGCGGCACGATGATGATCCCCCGTTCTTCCTTGCCTGGGGCGTGGAAGCGATTCATCAGCAGGTGCTTGTCCGCCGCTCGTGGGGCAGATCATGATGCCCGAGGGAAGGCCGTCGGCAGTTGGCCGTCCCGCAACACTGCTTGCATGACGCGTGAACGATTGCGRAAATCGCGAGCGTCTTTGGACGAGACCGACGAACGCGCGTCGCAATCGCAATACGCGCTCAAGAAACTACCCATGAGAAAAATAGCAACGGTCTTTCTGGCGTTTGCAGTCGCCGGCTGCGCAAGCCCGGCGGCGCCGAATTTCGTGAACGGGAGATATTACATGGCAGGCGATTCGACATGCGAACGATACAGGGTCCTTTCGCCAAGTCGAATCATGTGCTTTAACTCGGACGGTCAGGCAACTGGATACAGAGATGCAATGACCGATCAGCAGTTGCAGATGTATCAGTTCAATCAGCAGATGGCTGCCCAGCAAATTCAGCAGACCAATGCGCAATTGCAGCAGCAAAACCAGCAACTGCGGCAACAGCAGAACGCATGGCTTCAAACGCCGCAGTACGTGGCGCCGCAAGCTGCGCCTCTGACACCACAAGCCGGCAATCAGATCCGATGCATCAACACTGGCCCGGTTACTAACTGCCGATACTAGTGAAGGCGGAAAAGGCCAAGCGAGCCCAAGAGCGCCACCGCGGGCGGATCGACGCCATAGACGACGCGCAGCAGTTGGCGTTCTTTGGGGGGGGCGTGGTGGCGCGGCGCAGCTATTCAGCGGCGGGGGAACCGCGCGCGTAGCGGCGTTTTCACCGCTGGCCGGGCAACCTTGATCCGGTGGTGCTGGCCGTCCTGCTCGAACAACAGGCAGTCGGCCGTCCACACCATCTTCTCGATGTGGCGGGTCTCGATACCGTGACACCTTCGCGGTCGAGGCGCTGCTCGACCGTGTCGCCGGGCAGGAACCGGGTTTCGAGGAAGCTGGAGCCAGCCTGGTAGGTCACAGAGAACATGCCACCTCCTGACGGGTGGCATAGTGGCGCTCGCCGCGGGTGCGCAGGCAAATCGAGCGAGGACCTGTGAACTGGATGCTGTAGGCCAGCAGGAAGCTTAGCCAGGCGCCACGGTAATTGAACTCCAGGCGATCGATTGTCCACGGCAGCGCCATGATTGCTGCGGTGTCGATGCCGTTCAGGACGAGCGTGGCGCCGGTGGCTTGTGCCGCTGCTTCTGCCTCGGGATTCCATGTGTCGGCGGTCAGCAGCGGATCGTCCACGGTGATTCGCTCGCAAGGGAAGGGTGCGGCGACCGCATCGGCTGCGCGGCGGAACAGGAAGACGGTCTCGATATCGCAGGCGAACATGTCTCTCTCACTGGTACTGTATGGATATCCAGTATAAGAGCCGCCTGAATGTAGATGCTGAAAGTTGAGTTAACTGTATGGATATACAGTGCCTCAAGGCGGCGACGTATCCATCAAGATCATCTACATTCGTGGCACCACGAAAATCGTATTCTGGTAAATCGGCTTCCAGTATTGGTTACAGCCGGTTTTATGAATCCTGCCGACGGGGCATAGCCTGGTTCTGGTTCGCGAAAGTTCTCCGAAATCCCCCATTCCCAAGTCAATCAAGGCCTCCTTCGGCCGGTGGCGCTAGCGGCCCTGGGCGGGCAACGCCTTGATCGTGGCGGTGCCATCTTTCTGGACGTCGGCGCGTGCCAGGGTTTTGAGGGCGATCGTCCTGTTTGGCATCCTCAGCACGACGATGATCGCGTCGCCGTGGATGTTCTTCGCCCAGCAGCCGGTATCCCAGGTGCCGCGATTGGACGCATCGCTACGATAAGACGCATAGAAGCGCATGTGCGCGGCATCGACGAACGGCAGGTCGCACTTCTTGTTGATGAACAGGACGGTCGGAGATTGCAGCTGGACAGTTTCCCCGACTTTCATGTTCTCCGTCGGGTAGATGTACGCGTCCTCGGCTGACGCTGCGGCGCACAGCAGTGCTGTTGTGGCGGCCAGTATCATCTTCTTCATGTCGACTCCATGGGGAGAGCAGAGCGAGTTGACGATCCCGAAGCAACGCTTCGGGCAGCATATGAACTGTCAGGTGCACATCCCTTCTTGCAGAAATTGTACGGCTGACGTTTCCGGTCGGCCAGAGGCTTGCTTGGCTGCGGCCATCGCCTCGCCGCGCAACGGCGGCGGGCTTGCGCGACGCCGTTGCCTCAGTGCGCCGCCCCCATCTTCGAAAAGAGCTGGATCACCGCAACCCCCGCGATGATCAGCCCGATTCCTGCCCATGCCGCCAGGTCCGGTACCTGGCGATAGAGCACGCTGGCGATCAGCGTGACCAGCACGATGCCGGCGCCGCACCAGATGGCGTAGGCAATGCCTACCGGCACGGTCTTCATGACCTGCATCAGCAGGAAAAAGGCGCCGACGTATCCGGCTACCACCAGCAAGCTTGGCCACAGGCGCGTAAAGCTCTCGGACGCCTTGAGGCTGCTGGTGGCGATGACTTCGGCCGCGATGGCGAGGGCCAGGAGCACATAAGCGTTCATCGGTAAGTCCTTCTTTTTGGCTGCCGTTGGGGCCACATTTTCCCATACCATTACTGGCCCGCCGGATGCGCGGCAACCGCTGCGGGTGCCTGCGGTGTACAGTACAAACCACAGTCGGTGCGCGCGCACACGTTGGCGATCCCTCCTTTCGGGTGGTTGTCCGGCACCGTGATGCGCACTTCAATCGGTGTTGGGTGCTTCATTGCAGAAGCACCGGYGATCCGGTTGATCGCCTGCGGGGTGTTCGCGGTAGTCCCGACCAGTTGGCAGACGTCATAAAGCCAACGGCGGGGGAGTCAGGTTCTCAGGGGGGGGCGCCATGAATGGCGAGGATGAGGTACAGACCGTGTGGCCGCAGGTGGAGGGTCACGCGACGGGTCAGGGAGTATGGCGGAACACGATTGCGGCGGCGGATGTCGCGCTGGAAGAAGCCTCGCGCATCCAGCGCGGCGTGCAACATAACCTGAAGCTCCAGCAGGAGGTGAGGGCGCTGCGAGAGGAGCTGCGCAAGGCGCATGGCGAACTGGACCGCTATCGTGGCATGCATGCGCGCGTGGTGGTGGGCATGCGGCAGCTGGAAGAGGATAACGGCGCCGAAATCAGCCGCTTGCGCGCCGAGAGCGAAATGCTGATGGTGCGCCACCGCGTCTACAAGCTGCTCGCCGAACACTACGCGCTGACCGCATTGCGTTTCGAGCCGTCCACATTTGCAGAGCACCGCGACCGGGTGCTTCAGCACATCCTGTTCCAGCGGCGCAAGGGCACGCCGCTATCCGGCATCGGTTCGGCGGACATCGCCTTCCTGCTGCTTTAAGCGTTATCCGGCCCGGGGAGCGGTGCGCGGGCGCAGCACCAGCAGCGCCAGCATGCCACCCACCACGCCCCAGAAGGCCGAACCCACGCCGGCCAGCGTCATGCCGGAGGCGGTGATCATGAACGTGAGCAGGGCCGACTCGCGCTCCGCCGGGGTCTGCATGGCCGTGGTCAGGCCGCTGGCGATCGAGCCAAGCAAGGCGAAGGCGGCTACCGCGACCACCAGCGCCTTGGGAAAGGCGGCGAATAGCGCGGCAATACTGGCGGCCAGCACGCCCGCCACCAGATAGCCGAGTCCGCAAACCACCGCRGCCGTATAGCGCCGGTTGCGGTCCGGATCCGCTTCCGCGCCGGTGCAGATGGCTGCCGTGATCGCCGCGAGGTTGATGCCATGCGAGCCGAACGGCGCGAGCAGGACCGAAGCGATGCCGGTCACGGTGATCAGCGGTGACGCCGCTACGTGATAGCCGTCGGCGCGCAGCACCGCCAATCCGGGAATATTCTGCGAAGCCAGCGCGACGATAAACAGTGGCACGGCGATGCTGACGAAAGCCTGCAGCGAGAATGCCGGCGTGGTCCACACCGGCCGGGCCAGCGCGAAATGGAACGATTCGAAATGCAGCTGGCCAAGCGCGCCGGCCAGCGCCACGCCCACCAGCAGCACGCCCGGCACCGCGTAGCGCGCCCAGAAGCGCTTGCCCGCCAGGTACAACGCGAACATCACCAGCAGCAACAGGGTTTGCTGCTGGGCTTGCACGAACACGTCGACGCTGATGCGGAACAGGATGCCGGCCAGCAGGGCGGAGGCAATACTGGCCGGCAACGCGCGCATCAGTTTGTCGAACCAGCCCGTCAGGCCCGCCGCCGTCATCAGCAGCGCCGCCATCACGAAGGCGCCGATCGCCTCCGGATAGGGCACGCCGGGCAGGCTGGCGATCAGCAGGGCGGCGCCGGGCGTGGACCAGGCAATGACAATGGGAGCACGTGTCAGCAGCGTGAGCCCGATGGTGGTGACGCCCATGCCGATGGATAACGCCCAGATCCAGGAGGCAACCTGCGCATCCGACAGGTGGGCCGCCTGGCCCGCCTGGATCATCAGCACCAGCGAACTGGTATAGCCGGTCAGCATGGCAATCAGCCCGGCTACCAGGGCGGAGACGGAGAGGTCGGTCAGCTTCAGGGGGGCGGTGGCAGTGGACATGGAACGGGGACTTGGCTTGACGAGGCGGGCGCTCGAAAGCGGCCGGGCCGTCATCTTCGCACGAGTTGCGCMGTTCTTGCCCTGCCCTGGAGCATTGCAGGCTCCCCGCAGCCGCATGCGATGCTAGTCGGCAACCTTGTCGCTGGGGAACTTGAAGGAGTCGCGCAGCAGGTAGCTCATCGGGATGTCGAGGTTGACGCCGTGCGGCGGGATCGGCGACTGGAACCACTTCTTGTAGAGCTTTTGGGTCTCGAGCGAATAGATGGCCGAGACCAGCGTCTTGTCCACCAGCCGCTTGAACTCGGCGTCCTGCTTCGACAGCATGATGGCGTAGGGCTCGATCGTCAGCAGTTCGCTGGTGACGGTGTAGCTGGCCGGGTTGCGCGAGTTCGCGCGCAGGCCGTAGAGCAGCACATCGTCCATGACGAAGGCGTCGGCCTTGCCTTGCTCGACCATGGCGAAGGCTTCGGCGTGGTCCCTGGCTTCCACCACGCGGATCTGCATGGCGCCGGAGCCGTTGATCTGGCGAACCACGGCCAGCGATGTCGTGCCCGCCGTGGAGACCACCGTCTTGCCGCGCAGGTCGCCCAGCTTGCGAATGCCGGAGTCGGTCCTCACCAGCATGCGGCTGCCGGCGATGTAGTGCGGGATGGTGAAGGCCACCTGTTCGCGCCGTTCGCGGTTATTGGTGGTGGACCCGCATTCGAGATCGGCTTTGCCGTCGACGATCGCGGTGATGCGGCTGGCCGGCGTGACGGGCACGAATTCCACCTTGAGGGCGGGCAGTGTGAGTGCGCCGCGTAGCGCATCGGCTACCCGCAGGCAGAGGTCGACGGCATAGCCGTGCGGCTTGCCGTCGGCCACGAAGGAAAACGGTACCGAGCTCTCGCGGTGGGCGATGCGCAGCACCCCGGTCTGGGCAATGCGATGCAGCACCGGTGAGCCGTCGGACTGCGCCGCGGCAGGCCTGGCACCGGCGGACAGCCAGAATGTGAGCAAGGTTGATAGCAGGAGCAGCAGCGGCAGGCGGACCGGGCTGGGCGAAATCGCCAGCCCGGCGCCGCGCAGGCGCCGGCAAACCGGATGGATCATGGATGTCCCCGTACAAAGAAGCGAAAAAGGCGTCGAGCGGAAATGGCGTTGGGTCGCCTGCACCGGTTCGGACCGGTTTTTATGCTGCTACTGCCGTTGTGCTGCGGCCTGCTGGCCGGCAAGCATTGTTCCACGACGGCAAGCAGCCGGACAACGGTCGCGGCGTGGGGTGTTGCGTGGCGAGCAACAGGCCCGGAAGGATGCGGCCGGCCGCGGGCGTTGACGGGACTTTCCCTTACGGACTTGTCCGACTAGAGCCGGGCGGAGGCGCTTGCTATGCTCCGTTCGTGCCTTGCGAGCAGGGCACCGAGGAGAGACTCTTGGGCCCGCGCAAGCGCGGGCCCTTCTTTTTTTGGGCCGCGGCTCCGGGCGAGGGCGCACGGAGGTGGTCTACAATGCCGGCTACCTGGCACCCTGCCGCCTGCTTGCCGGCCGACGCCGGCGGGTGGCTGCGCGTTCAAGCCGCTTGAGTCGCCTTCCTTTCGCTGTCTCCTTTCGTATTGCTCCCATGGCCCTGTTTTCGATTTCCGACGCCCAGCTCGCCTTCGGGCACGTGGCCTTGCTCGACCATGCCGACTTCTCCCTCGAAGCCGGCGAGCGCGTCGGCCTGATTGGCCGCAACGGCACCGGCAAGTCGTCGCTGCTCAAGATCGTGGCCGGCCTGTCCGCGCCGGACGATGGCCTGATCGCGCGTCAGAGTGGCGTGACCTCGGCATATGTGCCGCAGGAGCCTCAGTTCGAGCCGGGCCAGACCGTGTTCGACGCCGTGTCCCTGGGTCTGGGCAAGGTTCACGACCTGCTGGTCGCCTATGAGGCGGCGCTGGCGGCGCTCGACGATAGCCACGATGAGGACTCGCTGGCCGAATTGCACCGCCTGCAGTCCGAAGTCGACGCCGCCGGGGCATGGGGCTTGCGTACGCGGGTGGAAACCACGCTGGCGCAACTCAGCCTTACTGCCGATGTGCGCGTGGATTCGCTGTCCGGCGGCATGCAAAAGCGCGTGGCGCTGGCGCAGGGACTGGTGGCAGAGCCCGACATCCTGCTGCTCGACGAACCCACCAACCACCTGGACGTGGAAGCGATCCGCTGGCTCGAAGACCTGCTGCTGGCTTTCCGCGGCAGCGTGCTGCTGATTACCCACGATCGCGCCTTCCTCGATCGCGTGGCCACCCGCATCGTCGAACTGGACCGCGGCCGGCTCGTTTCCTTCCCCGGCAACTTTGCCGCCTACCAGACGCGCAAGGCCGAGCAACTGGCCGCCGAGCAGGTCGAGCAGGCCAAGTTCGACAAGCTGCTGGCGCAGGAAGAAGTCTGGATCCGCAAGGGCGTGGAAGCGCGCCGCACGCGCAGCGTGGCCCGCATCCAGCGCCTGGTGACGATGCGCAACGAACGCGCGTCGCGGCGCGACGTGCAGGGCAACGTCAAGCTGGAGGTGTCGCAAGGCGAGCGCTCCGGCAAGATCGTCGCCGAGCTGACCAATGTCAGCAAGGCCTTCGGCGACAAGATGGTGGTGCGCGATTTCACCGGCGCCATCATGCGCGGCGACAAGGTCGGCCTGATCGGCTCCAATGGCGCGGGCAAGACCACGCTGCTGCGGCTGATCCTGGGCGAACTGGCGCCGGATACTGGCGAGGTCAAGAACGGCAGCAATATGCAGGTGGCGTATTTTGACCAGATGCGCACGCAGCTGGACCTGGAGCGCTCGCTGGCCGATACCATCAGCCCGGGCAGCGACTGGGTCGAAATCAACGGCCAGCGCAAGCACGTGATGAGCTACCTGGGCGACTTCCTGTTCGCGCCGGAGCGCGCGCGTTCGCCGGTCAAGTCGCTGTCCGGCGGCGAGCGCAACCGGCTGCTGCTGGCGCGCCTGTTCGCGCGCCCGGCCAATGTGCTGGTGCTCGACGAACCCACCAACGATCTGGACATCGACACGCTGGAACTGCTGGAGGAACTGCTGCAGGACTACAGCGGCACTGTTTTCCTGGTCTCGCACGACCGGGCCTTCCTGGACAACGTGGTGACTTCGACCATCGCCGCCGAAGGCGACGGGCGCTGGCGCGAGTATGTGGGCGGCTACTCCGACTGGCAGGTGCAGTCGGCGCGCAGCGCGGCCATGCAGGAAGCGCGCGCGGGCGAGCGCAAGGCAGCGGAAGCGCCGAAGCCGCGCGAAGCGCGAGCCCCCGGCCGCGTGGTCAAGCTGTCGTACAAGGAGCAACGCGAACTCGATACGCTGCCCGAGCGCATTGCCTCGCTGGAAAATGAGCAGAAGGCCGTCAGCGCGCAGTTGGCGGATGGCTCGCTCTATGTCAGCGACGCGGGCAAGGCCGCGCAGCTTGCGGCGCGSCACGATGAGATCGACATGGAACTGCTGGAGGCGCTGGAGCGCTGGGAAGTGCTGGAGGCGAAGACCAAGGCCGAGGCGCAGTAACGGGGCAGGGCGGTCGGGCGGGGGCGTCCCATGTGCCATGGGACGCCCGCCGTCCTTACCCGCACCAGGCCAGCACCATGTTAGTCAGATCCACCATGAACGCCGGCCGCAGGTAGGACATGAAGCCCAGCACCATCAACGCGGCCAGCGCCGCGAAGCCGCCGGCCCGCAAGGCAGCGGCGCGCGCGGCGCTCATGCCACTGCCGCCTGCGGGCGCGCGATCGCGTGCTCGCGTATCGGCAGGTTGACCAGCGCGGCGACGACGCCCAGCCCGATTGCGATCATCCACACCATGTCGTACGTGCCGGTGCGGTCGTACAGGAAGCCCCCCAGCCAGGCGCCCAGGAAGCTGCCGATCTGGTGCGAGAAGAACACCACCCCTGACAGCATCGACAGATACTGCACGCCGAATACCTGGGCAATGATGCCGTTGGTCAGCGGCACCGTGGACAGCCACAGGAAGCCCATCATGGCGGCGAACACCCAGGTGCTGGCGGCCGTCAGCGGCAGCAGCAGGTAGGCGGCGATCACCACCGAGCGGGTGATGTAGATCATCGACAGCAGGTGGCGCTTGGGCATGCGCTGGCCGAGCGCGCCGGCGCTATAGGTGCCGAACACATTGAACAGGCCGATCAGCGCCAGCGCCACGGTGGCGATCTTGGGATCGGTCAGGCCGCGGTCCTTGAGGTAGGGCGCCAGGTGCACGCCGATGAACACCACCTGGAAGCCGCACACGAAATAGCCCAGCGTCAGCAACTGGAAGTTGCGGTTGCCGAACGCTTCGCGCACGGCCTGGCCGATGGTCTGCTGGAAGCCGCTCCCGTGCCCCTCGCTTTGCGGCTCGCGCAGGCTGAAGGCCAGCGGCAGCATCAGGCAAGCCAGCACCGCCAGCACGAACAAGGCGTTCTGCCAGCCTGCCACCGAGATCAGCGTCTGCTCGACGGGGATCATCAGGAACTGGCCGAAGGAGCCCGCGGCGGCTGCGATGCCCATGGCCCAGACGCGTTTCTCTGGGCTGGCTACGCGCCCGATCACGCCGTACACCACGCTGTACGTGGTGCCGGATTGCGCAATGCCGATCAGGATGCCGGCGCCCGAGGCAAAGGCGGTGCCCGAGGTGGCCATCGCCATGACTACCAGGCCCCCGACATAAAGTGCAATGCCGATCAGCATGATGCGGAACGCGCCGAACTTGTCGGCCAGGGCGCCGGTGAACGGCTGGGTCACGCCCCACATCAGGTTCTGCAGCGCCAGCGCGAAGGCGAAAGTCTCGCGGCTCCAGCCGTGCGTCTGCGTGATGGGAAGGTTGAACAGGCCGAAACCGTGCCGGATACCCATTGACAGGGTGACGAGCAAGCCACCGCACATAAGGACTGTTGTGAGGGAAAGTGCCTTTTTCGGCGTGCTTTGAATGTTGTTCTGCATGGCGTCCTGCATCCTGGCTCGGTGTGCGTAGTGCTGTTTTTAGTTTTGCCGGCGCGGTCCGGGCCCGTCTGGGCTGCGCCTGTGCGAGCGAGTGTACCCCGCATCGGCTCGTGGCGTCGGGCGCCGCTCCGGGGCAGGGTTAGTGCCGAATATGCTGCATTGATCACTGTAACGCGCAGTCACGATTGGCACCAAGACGGCTGCGCGCTTCCATTACAATGCAGGCTGCCCGGCCCCCCCTGGCTGGCGTGCGGCAAGCGCCCCCCGCCAAGGCTGGCCGAGAATCCTACTAAGCAAGCGACTCCATGGCGAGCAAAACCAGTCAGTACAGCGAATCTTCCATCCGGGTCCTGAAGGGCCTGGAGCCGGTCAAGCAACGGCCCGGCATGTACACCCGTACCGACAACCCCCTGCATATCGTGCAGGAGGTGATCGATAACGCCTCCGACGAAGCGCTCGGCGGCCACGGGTCCGAAATCATGGTCACCCTGCACCGCGACGGCAGCGTCAGCGTGGAGGACGATGGCCGCGGCATCCCGGTCGGCATCCACCCCGAAGAGCAGGTCCCGGTGGTGGAAATCGTATTTACCCGCCTGCACGCGGGCGGCAAGTTCGACAAGGGCAAGGGCGGCGCGTACGCCTTCTCGGGCGGCCTGCACGGGGTGGGCGTTTCCGTCACCAATGCGCTGTCGACCCAGCTCGACGTGACCGTCTGGCGCGACGGTAACTGTTCCACGCTGACCTTCTCCGGCGGCGACGTCACCGTGCCGCTGGCCACGCGCAAGCTCGAGCGCGGCGAGAAGAAGAGCGGCACGCGGGTGCAGGTGTGGCCCGACGCGAAATACTTCGATTCGGCCACGATCCCGATGGCCGAGTTGCAGCGCCTGCTGCGCAGCAAGGCCGTGCTGCTGCCCGGCGTCAAGGTCACGCTGCTGCACGAGAAAAATGGCGAACGCCAGACCTGGCAGTATGACCAGGGCCTGAAGGGCTACCTGGTGGAAGCGCTGGCACAGGGCAGCGGCGCCGAACTGGTGGTGCCGATGTTCGAGGGCGAGCACTTCGCCGACCCCGACGCCAACCCGGCCGAGGAAGGCTTCGCGGAAGGCGAGGGCGCTTCCTGGGTGGTGGCCTGGACCGAGGACGGCGCGCCGGTGCGCGAATCCTACGTCAACCTGATCCCCACCCCCGCCGGCGGCACGCACGAGTCCGGCCTGCGCGAAGGCCTGTTCCAGGCGGTCAAGAGCTTTATCGAGATGCACGCGCTGCAGCCCAAGGGCGTCAAGCTGATGAGCGAAGACGTTTTCGCGCGCGCGTCCTTCGTGCTGTCCGCCAAGGTGCTGGACCCGCAGTTCCAGGGCCAGATCAAGGAGCGCCTGAACAGCCGCGACGCGGTGAAGCTGGTGTCCGCCTTCAGCCGCCCCGCGCTGGAGCTGTGGCTGAACCATCATGTGGAATACGGCAAGAAGCTGGCCGAGCTGGTGATCCGCCAGGCGCAGGCGCGTACGCGCGCCGCGCAAAAAGTGGAAAAGAAGAAGGGCTCCGGCGTGGCCGTGCTGCCGGGCAAGCTGACCGACTGCGAATCCACCGACGTCACCCGCAACGAACTGTTCCTGGTCGAGGGCGATTCCGCCGGCGGTTCCGCCAAGATGGGGCGCGACAAGGAGTTCCAGGCCATCCTGCCGCTGCGCGGCAAGGTGCTCAACACCTGGGAGACCGAGCGCGACCGCCTGTTCGCCAACAACGAAGTGCACGATATCGCGGTGGCCATCGGCGTGGACCCGCACAGTGCCAATGACGAGCCCGACCTGTCCAACCTGCGCTATGGCAAGATCTGCATCCTGTCCGACGCGGACGTGGACGGCGCGCACATCCAGGTGCTGTTGCTGACCTTGTTCTTCAAGCATTTCCCCAAGCTGATCGACAACGGCAATGTGTGCGTGGCGCGCCCGCCGCTGTACCGCGTGGATGCGCCGGCGCGCGGCAAGAAGCCGGCCCAGAAGCTCTATGCGCTGGACGATGGCGAACTGGTGGCGATCCAGGACAAGCTGATGAAGGACGGCATCAAGGAAGGCGGCTGGCAGATCTCCCGCTTCAAGGGGTTGGGCGAGATGAATGCCGAGCAGCTTTGGGAAACCACCATGAATCCCGACACGCGCCGCCTGTTGCCGGTCGCGCTGGGCCATTTCGACCTGCCCCAGACCGTGGGCGTGATGAATATGCTGATGGGCAAGGGCGAGGCCGCGCAGCGGCGTACCTGGCTCGAAGAGCGTGGCAACGAGGTGGTTGCCGATATCTGATATCTGATGGCCAGGCAGCCGGCGTTCGTGACGTCCGGTGCCTGCATGACGCGAGGAATCCCGATGGCAAAGACCAGACCTACCAGCAACCGGCCGCGGCAGTGGATTGCCGCCGGCATGCTGCTGGCCGGCCTGGCCCTGGCGCCGGCGGCCCACGCGGCGCTGTATGGCTACATCGACGACGACGGCGTGGCGCATTTCTCGGATGAGAAGCTGGACGAGCGCTATACGCTGTTCATGAAGAACGGCGGCGAGCTCAAGAGCCCCTCGGTGGGCCGCGCCGGCGCCGGCGGCCAGATCGACCTGGAAACGCACAAGCTTTACCGCTACGTCGTCAACCATCCCAATATCGCCACGGTCGAACCCATCATCCGCCAGGTCGCGCAGGCGCAGAATGTGGATCCGGCGCTGGTCAAGGCGGTGATGGCGGTGGAGTCGGGCTTCAACGCCGGCGCGGTGTCGCCCAAGGGCGCGATCGGGCTGATGCAGGTGATTCCCGACACCGGCGCGCGCTTCGGCGTGAGCGCTGACGCGCGGCGCACGGTCGGGCAGAAGCTGGCCGACCCGCATACCAATATCTCGGCCGGCGTGCGTTATTTGCGCTGGCTGATGGAGCTGTTCCCCAACAACCTCGAACTGGTGCTGGCAGCGTACAACGCCGGCGAGGGCGCGGTACAGCGCTACAACAACAAGATTCCGCCTTATCCCGAGACCCAGCAGTACGTCAGCACGGTGCTGCAGTTCTATCGCTTCTACCGTCCGGGTGGCGCGCCCGCGGGGGTCGCGGGTGGGGGCATCAATCGCGTCAAGATGGTGATCGGCGGCCGCCGCAACATGCCCTGATCCGATCACGGACAACACGACGAACCGCATAACGAACAACTTGCAACCGGCGCACCGGCCAACGATGCGATGCGCCGTATTCTTGCCAATCCATGGAACAACAAGACATTCCGTTTGACCCAGGTTCACCCGACGAGGGAGCGGACTCGCTGACGCTTGCGCACTACGCCGAGCGCGCCTATCTCGACTACGCCATCAGTGTGGTCAAGGGCCGCGCGCTGCCGGAAGTCGCCGACGGCCAGAAGCCGGTGCAGCGCCGCATCCTGTTCGCCATGCACGAGATGGGCTTGCGCGCCGACGCCAAGCCGGTCAAGTCGGCGCGCGTGGTGGGCGACGTGCTCGGTAAATTCCACCCGCACGGCGACCAGTCCGCCTACGATGCGCTGGTGCGGCTGGCGCAGGACTTCTCGCTGCGCTACCCGCTGATCGATGGGCAGGGCAACTTCGGCTCGCGCGATGGCGATGGCGCCGCCGCGATGCGGTACACCGAGGCCCGCCTCACGCCGATCTCGCGCCTGCTGCTCGACGAGATCGACCAGGGCACGGTGGACTTCGTGCCCAACTACGACGGCTCGATGGAAGAGCCCAAGCTGATGCCGGCGCGGCTGCCGTTCGTGCTGCTCAACGGCGCTTCCGGCATTGCCGTGGGCATGGCCACCGAAGTCCCGCCGCACAACCTGCGCGAAGTCGCGGCGGCCACCGTGGCGATGATCCGCAACCCCAACATCACGCTGGCCGAACTGCTGGCGCTGATGCCCGGGCCGGACTATCCCGGCGGCGGCCAGATCATTTCACCGGCTTCGGATATCGCCGCGATCTACGAGAACGGCCGTGGCAGCCTGAAGGTGCGCGCGCGCTGGACCATCGAGGAAATGGCGCGCGGCCAGTGGCAACTGGTGGTGACCGAACTGCCGCCGAGCACGTCGTCGCAGAAGGTGCTGGAGGAGATCGAGGAGATCACCAACCCCAAGGTGCGTGCCGGCAAGAAGTCGCTCACGCCCGAGCAGTTGCAGCTCAAGCAGGGCATGCTGGCCGTGCTCGACGCGGTGCGCGACGAGTCCGGCAAGGACGCGCCGGTGCGGCTGGTGTTCGAGCCCAAGAGCAAGAACATCGAGCAGCAGGAATTCATCCAGACGCTGCTGGCGCATACCAGCCTGGAATCCGGCGCCTCGATCAACCTGGTGATGATCGGCACCGATGGCCGGCCGCGACAAAAGGGCCTTGCCGATATCCTGCGCGAGTGGATCGCCTTCCGCTTCGCCACTGTCACCCGCCGTACCCGCCATCGGCTGGGCAAGGTCGAGGACCGCATCCACATCCTGGAAGGCCGGATGCTGGTGCTGCTCAATATCGACGAGGTGATCCGCATCATCCGCGAGAGCGACGAGCCCAAGCCGGCGCTGATGCAGGCCTTCAGCCTGTCCGACCGCCAGGCCGAGGACATCCTGGAAATCCGCCTGCGTCAGCTGGCCAGGCTGGAAGCCATCCGCATCGAGCAGGAGCTGAAGACCCTGCGCGACGAGCAAGCCGAGCTGGACGTGCTGCTCAAGTCCGAGACCATGATGCGCCGCCGCATCATCAAGGAAATCGAGACCGACGCCAAGCAGTACAGCCCCGAAGACAAGGACCCGCGCCGCACGCTGATCCAGGAAGAGCGCCGCGCCGCCGCCGAAGTGCGCGTGGTTGACGAGCCCGTCACCGTGGTGGTGTCGCAAAAGGGCTGGGTGCGCACGCGCCAGGGCCACGGCCACGATGCGCAGCAGTTCACCTTCAAGGCGGGCGATGCACTGTACGGCACCTTCGAGTGCCGCACCGTGGACGTCATGCTGGTGTTCGGCACCAATGGCCGCGCGTACACCGTGCCGGTCGCCGGCCTGCCCGGCGGGCGGGGCGACGGCGTGCCGGTGACGACGCTGATCGAGTTGCAGCCCGGCAGCCAGATCGCCCACACCTTCGCCGGCAGCGTCGACCAGCGCATGCTAGTCGCCACGCGCGGCGGTAACGGCTTCCAGACCAAGGTGGGTGATATGGTCAGCCGGCAGAAGGGCGGTCGCGCCTACCTCACGCTGGACGAGGGCGACGCGCCGCTGGTGCCCGCGCCGATCGGCGAGGAAGCCACGCACGTGGCCTGCTTGTCGGCCAACGGCCGCATGCTGCTGGTGTCGCTCGACGAGATCAAGTCGCTGTCGGCCGGTGGCCGTGGCGTGATCCTGATGGAGCTGGAGCCCAAGGAGACGCTGTTGCAGGCGATCGCCGTGGGCGCGCCGGGCCTGTTGGTGTCCGGCGCCGGGCGCGGCGGCAAGCCAAGCTCGCAGAAGCTCTACGGCCAGCTGCTGCTGCCTTATGTGGGCAAGCGCGCCCGCAAGGGCCGCGCGCTGGATCTCAGGCTCAAGGAGCCGAGCATCGAGCCGGTACGGATCGTCCCCCCGGCAAGCGGCAACTAAGCCGCGTCAACCCAAACTGGCCCTGCGCGACAATGCGCGGGGCTTTTTTCTTTACCGCGCATGGCGGAACGCTCGGGTGCCATCCCGTCAGGCCATGTCTCTCCCGTTTACACGCGATGCCAGTTACTCCTTCCCCCGCCGGCGACGATCCGATGGTAGCGCTAGCACCCCCGCCCACGCCGCGGCGCCTGTTCATCGAATTTGCCCGCATGGGGCTCTCAGGCTTCGGCGGCGTGCTGCCGTTCGTGCGGCGCGCCGTGGTGGATCGCAACCGCTGGCTTGGCGACCGCGACTTCGTCGAGCTGCTCAGCCTCGGGCAGGTGCTGCCTGGCCCCAACGTGATCAACCTCGCGCTGATGCTGGGCCTGCGCTTTGCCGGGCTGCGCGGCGCGCTCGCGGCCTTCGCGGGGCTGGTGATGGTGCCAATGGTGGGCGTGCTGGCGCTGATGCTGCTGTACGAGCACTACCGCGACGTGGCGGCGGTGCAGCGCATGCTGACGGGCATGACGGCGGTGTCGGCGGGCCTGGTGCTGTCGACCGGCTTCAAGCTGGCGCAAAGCCAGCCGCGCACCGTGCGGGGGTTGATGATCGGCGGTGCGGCGTTTGTCGGCATCGGGCTGCTGCGCTGGCCGCTCGTGCCGGTGATGGCGGTGCTGGTGCCGATGGGCCTGGTGCTGGAGTGGCGCAGCGAGCAACTGGCGCGGCGCGCGCATGCGCCACTGGCGCCGACTGCGATCGACGCGCCCGGCATGCCGTCCAGCGATGATGGCATCGATGCCGTGCCGCCCGAGGCCAAGGAGCCGCGCCAATGAGCTCGCCCAACGTGCTTTCCAGCCTGCTCACGCATTTTCTGATGCTGTCATTCCTTGCCATCGGCGGGGCCAGCACCACCATCCCCGACATGCATCGCTTCCTGGTGGAGTCGAACGCCTGGATGAGCGACGCGCAGTTCTCCGCCATGTACGCCATCTCGCAGGCCGCGCCTGGGCCGAACATCTTGTTCGTTGCCCTGTTCGGCTGGCAGGTGGCGGGTCTGGCCGGCGCCATCGTCGGCATGATTGGCATTTGCGGGCCGTCCAGCGTGATCGCGCTCGGTTTCGAGTATTTCGCCGGCCGCTCGCCGCAGGCGCGCTGGCCCGGCCTGATCCGGCGCGGCCTTGCCACGCTGACCATCGGCCTGCTGTTCTCCACCGGCTGGATTCTTGCCGCGAGCGTGGATCACCGCTGGACTGCGGTGGCGGTGACGGTGGTTACCATCGGGTTGATGTTGAAGACCAAGGTGCATCCGTTGGTGTTGGTGGGGGTGGGGGCTGGGGCGGGGGTATTGGGGTGGGTTTGAGGGGGTGGTTGTTGTTGGTTGTTGGGGGAAAGGGCCTCTCTGTGTAGGTGGTTGCTGTTCTTTTAGCGGCGATGGTTTTTGCACCCAAGTGCGTACGGCGTCCCCCGCAGGGGGATGTCGTACGCCCTTGGGTGCAAGATGCCAACGCCGCCTACATCAATCCCCCAACTATTCCACCCCCACAAACCCCCCAGTCTGATGCGCCCACAACCGCGCATAAAGCCCCCCACGCGCCAGCAACTCCGCATGCGTCCCGCTCTCGGCAATCCGCCCATCCTGCAGCACCACCAGCCGGTCCATGCGCGCGATGGTGGAGAGCCTGTGCGCGATGGCGATCACGGTCTTGCCCTGCATCAGCGTCTCCAGGTTCTCCTGGATGGCAGCTTCCACCTCGGAGTCCAGTGCCGAGGTGGCTTCGTCCAGGATCAGGATTGGGGCATTCTTCAGCAGCACGCGCGCCACCGCGATACGCTGGCGTTGCCCGCCCGATAGCTTCACGCCGCGCTCGCCCACCTGCGCATCCAGTCCCGTCGCCCCATGCGCATCGCGCAAACGCGGAATGAACTCGCCGGCATGCGCGTCGTCCGCTGCCGCAAGCAGTTCGGCCTCGCTGGCGCCGGGCCGGCCGTAGCGCAGGTTGTCGCGGATCGAGCGGTGCAGCAGCGACGTATCCTGCGTCACCATGCCGATCTGCGCGCGCAGGCTTTCCTGCGTGACGCCGGCGATGTCCTGGCCGTCGATCAGGATGCGTCCTCGCTCCACGTCGTACAGCCGCAGCAGCAGGTTGACCAGCGTCGACTTGCCGGCCCCGGACGGGCCGACCAGGCCGATCTTCTCGCCAGGGCGCACCACCAGATCGATGTTTTCGATCACGCCCGAGCCCTTGCCGTAGTGAAAGCCCACGCCTTCGAAGCGCACCTCTGCGCGCGTGACGCGCAGCGCCTGCGCGTCGCCGCGATCGCCGATCGTGCGTGGCACGGCGATGGTCTGCAGGCCATCCTGCACCTGGCCGATATTCTCGAAGATGCCGCTGATCACCCACATGATCCAGCCCGACATGCTGACGATGCGGATTACCAGTCCGGTCGACAGCGCAATCGCGCCGACGCTGACATGGCCCTGGCTCCAGAGCCACAGCGCCAGCCCGGTGGTGCCGGCGATCAGCAGGCCATTGAGCGAGGTCACCGTGAAATCCATGGCGCTGACCATGCGGCCGGACAGGCGCGCCTTGTCGGTCAGGTCGGCCATGGCTTCGCGCGCGTAGTCTTCTTCATGGCGCGTGTGGGCGAACAGCTTGAGTGTGGTGATATTGGTATAGCCGTCGACGATGCGCCCCATCAGCCGCGAGCGCGCGCCGGTGGCGGCTACCGAGCGCGCCTTCACGCGTGGCGTGAAGTACAGCATGGCGCTCACGTAGCAGCCGATCCACGCCACGAGCGGAATCATCAGGCGCCAGTCGGCTTGCGCGAACAGGTAGAGGGAGCTGGCCGCGTAGATCAACACATGCCAGATTGCATCCACGGCCTGCACCGCTGAATCGCGCAGCGAGAAGCCGGTCTGCATGATGCGCTGCGCGATGCGCCCGGCAAAGTCGTTCTGGAAAAACGACAGGCTCTGCTTGAGCACGTAGCGGTGGTTCTGCCAGCGCACCAGGTTGCCCAGGTTCGGGTTGATGACCTGGTGCACGAGGATGTCGTGCAGGCCGTTGAAGAACGGACGCAGCAGCAGCGCCACCACCGCCATCCACACCAGCTCGACACGGTGGCGCGCGAAGAAGTCGGCGGGCGGCGTTGCTTGCGCCAGGTCGACCAGGCGGCCGAGAAAGCCGAACAGCGAGACTTCGATCAGCGCGCCAGCCAGCCCCACGCCCAGCAGCAGCGCAAAGACCGGCCACACCTCCCGCAGGTAATAGGCGTAGAAGCGCCAGATCTGGCCGGGCGGCTGGGTGTCGGGGAGGGCGCGGAACGGGTCGATCAGCCGTTCGAGGAAACGCATCAGCATGGGAGTCCAGGGGTTCTGCGGCGGCCGCCTCGTCCGGGTCGCCGGCGTGCTCGCAAGGCCGTATCGATGCCATGGGCATGCGGCGGGTCAGGAGCATGATACCGCGCTTGCGTATCGCGGATTTCGTACCCGTGGCAGGGGGCGTCCATGTCGCGGTACTTGGCGGCGTGCTCGAAGCGGCAAGCACTCTCCGTCACCCTCGTCATTCAAGCACTTACAAAGGCACTTTTTCGTCATGTGTGGGGCGTACCTCCGGGAATACCCCAATTTTCCTCTACTTGTCTATACAACACTATACATACCTAGCATGGCTGAACAGAGCGGTTCGAGCCAGCCTTATTCACCAAGGAGTTCCCGTGAGCAATACCTCCCGCTTTCGCGATGTAGAGATCCGCGCCCCGCGCGGCAGCCAGCTGAATGCCAAGAGCTGGCAGACCGAAGCGCCGCTGCGCATGTTGATGAACAATCTCGACCCGGAAGTGGCGGAGAACCCCAAGGAGCTGGTGGTGTACGGCGGCATTGGCCGTGCCGCGCGCAACTGGGAGTGCTATGACAAGATCGTCGAGACGCTCAAGACGCTGAACGACGACGAGACCCTGCTGGTGCAGTCCGGCAAGCCGGTCGGCGTGTTCAAGACCCACAGCAATGCCCCGCGCGTATTGATCGCCAATTCCAACCTGGTGCCGCACTGGGCCACCTGGGAACACTTCAACGAACTGGATGCCAAGGGCCTGGCCATGTACGGTCAGATGACCGCGGGCAGCTGGATCTATATCGGCAGCCAGGGCATCGTCCAGGGCACCTACGAGACCTTCGTGGAAGCCGGCCGCCAGCACTACAACGGCAACCTCAAGGGCCGCTGGGTGCTGACCGCGGGCCTGGGCGGCATGGGCGGTGCGCAGCCGCTGGCCGCCACGCTGGCCGGCGCCTGCTCGCTGAACATCGAATGCCAGCAGGCCAGCATCGATTTCCGCCTGCGCACGCGCTATGTCGACGAACAGGCTACCGACCTCGATGACGCGCTGGCGCGCATCGCCAGGTACACCGCCGAAGGCCGCGCCGTTTCCATCGCGCTGTGCGCCAACGCCGCCGAAGTGCTGCCCGAACTGGTGCGCCGCGGCGTGCGCCCGGACATGGTCACCGACCAGACCAGCGCCCATGACCCGCTAAACGGCTACCTGCCGGTGGGCTGGACCTGGGGCCAGTACCGCGACCGCGCGCAGACCGACCCGGCAGCGGTGGTCAAGGCCGCCAAGCAATCGATGGCGCTGCACGTGCGGGCCATGCTGGACTTCCAGAAGATGGGCGTGCCCACCTTCGACTACGGCAACAACATCCGCCAGATGGCCAAGGAAGAGGGCGTGGCGAACGCCTTCGATTTCCCGGGTTTCGTGCCGGCCTACATCCGCCCGCTGTTCTGCCGCGGCATCGGCCCGTTCCGCTGGGCCGCGCTGTCGGGCGATCCGCAGGACATCTACAAGACCGATGCCAAGGTCAAGGAACTGATCCCGGACGATGCCCACCTGCACCGCTGGCTGGACATGGCGCGCGAGCGCATCAGCTTCCAGGGCCTGCCGGCGCGTATCTGCTGGGTCGGCCTGGGCCTGCGTGCCAAGCTTGGCCTGGCGTTCAACGAGATGGTGCGCAGTGGCGAACTGTCGGCGCCGGTAGTGATCGGCCGCGACCACCTCGATTCCGGCTCGGTGGCCAGCCCCAACCGTGAAACGGAAAGCATGAAGGATGGCTCCGACGCGGTGTCCGACTGGCCGCTGCTGAACGCGCTGCTCAATACCGCCAGCGGCGCSACCTGGGTCTCGCTGCATCACGGCGGCGGCGTGGGCATGGGCTTCTCGCAGCATTCGGGCGTGGTGATCGTGTGCGACGGCACCGACGAAGCCGCCGCCCGCATCGCGCGCGTGCTGCACAACGATCCCGCCACCGGCGTGATGCGCCATGCTGATGCCGGCTATGACATCGCCATCGACTGTGCTCGCGAGCAGGGCCTGAACCTGCCGATGCTCAACCACAAGAAGGAAGCCTGAACGTGAACGCGCTGAACCTGAAACCTGGTCAACTGAGCCTGGCGCAGCTGCGCCAGGCCTATCTGCAGCCGCTGCGCGTGAGCCTGGACAGCGAGGCCGCCGAGGCGATCGCCGCGAGCGTGGCCTGTGTCGAGAACATCGTTGCCGAAGGCCGGACCGCCTACGGCATCAATACCGGCTTCGGCTTGCTGGCGCAGACGCGCATCGCCCGCGAAGACCTGGAGAACCTGCAGCGCTCGCTGGTGCTGTCGCACGCCGCCGGCGTGGGCGAACCGCTCGACGACGCCATGGTGCGGCTGATCATGCTGCTCAAGATCAATAGCCTGGCGCGCGGCTTCTCCGGCATCCGCCGCAAGGTGATTGATGCGCTGATTGCCCTGGTCAATGCCGAAGTCTATCCGCATATCCCGCTCAAGGGCTCGGTGGGCGCCTCCGGCGACCTGGCGCCGCTGGCGCATATGTCCCTGGTGCTGCTGGGCGAAAGCCGCGCCCGCTACCAGGGCGAATGGCTGCCTGCGCGTCAGGCCCTGGCCCGCGCCGGCCTCGAGCCGCTGACCCTGGCCGCCAAGGAGGGCCTGGCCCTGCTCAACGGCACCCAGGTATCGACCGCCTACGCGCTGCGCGGCCTGTTCGAGGCCGAGGATCTGTTTGCCGCCGCCACGGTATGCGGCAGTCTCAGCGTAGAGGCCATGCTCGGCTCGCGCGCTCCCTTTGACGCGCGCATTCATGCGGTGCGCGGCCAGCGCGGCCAGATCGATGCGGCCGCCACCTATCGCGATCTGCTGACCGATACCAGCGAGCTGGCGCGTTCGCATGCGCAGTGCGACAAGGTGCAGGATCCCTACTCGTTGCGCTGCCAGCCGCAGGTGATGGGCGCTTGCCTGACGCAATTGCGGCAGGCCGCCGAGGTCCTGGAAGTGGAGGCCAACGCGGTCTCGGATAACCCCTTGGTGTTTGCCGCCGAAGGCGACGTGATCTCGGGCGGCAATTTCCACGCTGAACCGGTGGCGATGGCTGCCGATAACCTGGCACTGGCCATCGCCGAGATCGGCTCGCTGTCGGAGCGCCGCATTTCGCTGATGATGGACCGGCACATGTCGCAGCTGCCGCCTTTCCTGGTGGCCAACGGGGGCGTCAACTCGGGCTTCATGATTGCCCAGGTCACCGCTGCGGCGCTGGCCAGCGACAACAAGGCGCTGGCCCATCCGCACAGCGTCGACAGCCTGCCTACCTCGGCCAACCAGGAGGACCACGTGTCGATGGCGCCGAATGCCGGCAAGCGCCTGTGGGCCATGGCCGAGAACGTGCGCGGCATCCTTGCCGTGGAGTGGCTGGGCGCCTGCCAGGGCCTGGACTTCCGCGAAGGCCTGAAGAGTTCGCCCAAGCTGGAGCAGGCACGCAGCCTGCTGCGCGCCGAGGTGGCCTACTACGAGAAGGACCGCTTCTTTGCGCCGGATATCGAGTCCGCGAGCAAGCTGCTGGCAGGCGGCATCCTGAATGCACTGCTGCCGGCGCGGCTGCTGCCCAGCCTCTGAGCCAGGGGCATGACGCCCGGGACGGCGCAGCGGCCGCGCAGAGGATTGCGTGGCAGGCTGCCGCCGGCACCCGGGCGCGACAGAACAACGATTCGGAGACAAAGAGATGCAAGAGCAGTCGCAAGGCCTGCAGCGTAGCCTCAGCGCCCGTCATATCCGCTTCATGGCGCTCGGGTCGGCCATCGGCACAGGACTCTTCTACGGCTCGGCCTCGGCCATCCAGGCCGCGGGACCGGCGGTGCTGCTGGCCTACCTGATCGGTGGCGCGGCGGTCTACATGGTGATGCGTGCGCTGGGGGAGATGGCCGTGCGCAACCCGGTGTCGGGTTCGTTCGGGCAGTACGCCAGCACTGGACTGGGACCGCTGGCGGGCTTCCTGCTTGGCTGGACCTACGCTTTCGAGATGATCATCGTTTGCCTGGCTGACGTGACTGCCTTCGGTATCTACATGGGCTTCTGGTTCCCGGACGTGCCGCGCTGGATCTGGGTGCTGGGCATCGTGTTCCTGATCGGCGGGCTCAACCTGCTCAGCGTCAAGGTGTTCGGCGAACTGGAGTTCTGGCTGTCGCTGCTCAAGGTCGGCGCCATCGCCGCGATGATCTGCGGCGGCGTTGCCATCATGCTGTTCGGCCTGGGCATGGCCGATGGCGGGGTCGCCACCGGCATTCACAATCTCTGGGAGCACGGGGGCTTCATGCCCAACGGTATCGGCGGCATCATCGCCTCGCTCGCCGTGGTGATGTTCGCCTTTGGCGGCATCGAGATCATCGGGATCACGGCCGGCGAGGCGCGCGATCCGGAGCGCGTGATTCCGCGTGCCATCAACGCGGTACCCCTGCGCATCCTGCTGTTCTATGTGCTGACGCTGGCGGTACTGATGTCTCTCTATCCATGGCATCGCATCGGCAGCGAGGGCAGCCCCTTTGTGCAGATCTTCAGCCGGCTGGGCATTGGCTCGGCCGCCGCGCTGCTGAATGTCGTGGTGATCTCCGCGGCGGTATCCGCCATCAACAGCGACATCTTCGGCGCCGGGCGCATGCTGTACGGCATGGCGGTGCAGCGGCAGGCGCCGCGCATTTTCGCGAGCGTATCGCGCAAGGGCGTGCCCTGGATGACGGTGGTGGTGATGGCCTTCGCCCTGCTGGCCGGCGTGGTGCTCAACTACGTGATGCCCGAGGACGTATTCACGTTGATCGCTTCCATCGCCACCTTTGCCACTGTCTGGGTGTGGCTGATGATCTTGCTGTCGCAGGTCGCCTTGCGCAGGCGCATGAGCCGCACCGAAGTGGCGGCGCTGAAATTCCCCGTGCCGTTCTGGCCGGTGGCGCCGCTCGCAGCCATTGCCTTCATGCTGTTCATCTTCGGCGTGCTTGGCTGGTTCCCGCAGACCCGCGTCGCGCTGCTGGTGGGCGCGGTGTGGCTGCTGCTGCTGGTGGTGGCATGGTGGTGCTGGGGACGGCCGCGCGGCGGGGCGGGCGTATCTGCGCCCTACCTGGCAGCGGACTGATACATGCACATGCGCTGACCAGGCCTCGGCAGGGTCAGCGTTGMCCGGCATCCGTCCAGCCGGATGCCAGGGCGAACGGCAGCGCACGCCAGCCCCGCGCGCTACCGCTGCGGCGCGAATCGTGCCGTCCCCCCCTGGGTTGCGCCCGTCGCCCGCTTGCGGGCGGCCAGGATTTTCTTGCTTCGGAGTTACCTAATGTCCATTGACAACACCATCCCCGGCATAGCGGCCCGGCATGCCGCCACGGCCCAGCCGCTGTCCAAGATCCAGGCCATCGCCGCCATCACCGTCGGCAATGGCCTGGAGTTCTACGACTTCGTGGTCTACAGCTTCTTCGCCACGCTGATTGGCCGCCTGTATTTCCCTGTTTCCGACCCCACCGGACAGTTGCTGCTGTCGTTTGCCACCTTCGGCGTTGGCTTCCTGATGCGCCCGCTGGGCGGCTTGCTGATCGGCATGTACGCCGACCGCGTCGGCCGCAAGCCGGCAGTGGCGCTGACGCTCTGGCTGATGGGCCTGAGCTCGGTGATTTTCGTGGTGACCCCGACCTATGCCCAGATCGGCATGCTCGCGCCGATCATGATCCTGCTCGCGCGGCTGGTGCAGGGCTTTGCCATCGGCGGCGAGATGGGCGCTTCCACGGCCCTGCTGCTGGAATATGCCGACAACCGCTCGCGTGGCTTCTATACCAGCTGGCAACCGTTCAGCCAGGGCCTGGCGGCGCTGTTCGGCGCGCTGGTCGGCCTGCTGCTCAGCAATGTGCTGGAGCAGCAAGCGCTGGAAGCCTGGGGCTGGCGCCTGGCATTCGTGATCGGCATCCTGGTGATTCCGGTAGGCCTGGTGATTCGCCGCCGCCTGGAAGAAACCGCGCCGGCCGCTGGCGAGTCGGAGCGCGGCTCCACCCTGCAGTTGCTGCGTGAACACGGCCGTGCGCTGGTGGCCTGCATCCTGCTGATGATCGGCGTGGCATCGTCGACCTATATCGTCGTGTACTACCTGAGCAACTACGCCGTCAGCCAGCTGCACATGCCGCTGTCGCTGGGCATCTGGGCCGCCTGCGTGGCCGCCGCCGTGCAAGTGGTGTTGTCGCCGTTCGCGGGCTGGCTGAGTGATCGCCTGGGCCGCCGTCCGGTGGTGCTGTGGTCGCGCGTGGCATTGCTGCTGATGATCTATCCCGCCTTTGTGCTGATCAACGCCGAGCCAAGCCTGACGCGTCTGCTGCTGGTGGTGGGCTGCCTCTCGGTGCCGATGTCGATGACCTCGCCGGCTTCGATGGTGCTGGTCAGCGAGGTGCTGCCGCAGCGCCTGCGCGCTACGGGCCTGTCGATTGCCTACTGCGTGGCGATCGCCATCTTCGGTGGCTTCGCGCAGTTCTTCTCGACCGAGCTGATCCATCTCACCGCCAATCCCAATGCGCCTGCGTTTTACGTGATTGGCTGCGGCCTGGTCTCGCTGATCGGCCTGGCGATGGTGCCGGAAACCCTGGGCCGCCGCCTGTCATGAGCGAACTGGATCCCGCGGCCGGCACCGTCTGGCGCGGCCGCACCGATAGCAACGAGACTGGCGATACCCGTCGCCTGTTCAATGTGGCGCGCACCGAAGGTTCCGCTCGCGAACCCGGCGCGCCGGTGCTGCTGGGCTTTTGCTGCGATGCCGGCGTGCTGCGCAACCAGGGCCGTCCCGGCGCCGCTGGCGGCCCGCGCGAAATCCGCCGCGCGCTGGCGGGCGTCCCTGCGCATGGCCTGGCTGCCTTCCACGATGCCGGCGACGTGGCCTGCAACGATGGCGATCTCGAAGCGGCGCAGCAGGCGTTGGCGCAAGCGGTCGCCGCGGAGTTGGGGCAGGGCGCATTCACGCTGGTGCTGGGCGGCGGCCACGAGATTGCCTGGGGCACCTGGCAGGGCCTGCGCGCGCATCTCGATGCCCGTGGCGACCAGGGCCGCGTGCTGGTGATCAATCTCGATGCGCACTTCGATTTGCGCACCGGCCGCYCCGGCAGTTCGGGCACGCCGTTCGACCAGATCGCGCAGGCGTGCCGGGAGCGTGGCCAGCGCTTCGAATACGCGTGCCTGGGCGTCAGCCGCCYCGGCAATACCGCCGCGCTGTTCGCGCATGCGGATGGGCTTGGCGTGCACTATGTCGAGGATGTGCAGATGCAGGAACGGCACCTCGACGCGCGGCTTGCCGAATTGCAGGCCTTGATGGACGAGGTCGACCATGTCTACCTCACCATCGACCTGGACGTGCTGCCGGCGGCGGTGATGCCGGCGGTGTCGGCGCCGGCAGCCTATGGCGTGCCGCTGCCGGTGGTGGAGGCGATCGTCATGCTGGTGCGCGCCAGCGGCAAGCTGCGCGTGGCGGACCTGGCGGAGTTCAATCCGCTCTACGATCGCGATGGCTGCGGGGCGCGTGCAGCGGCGCGGCTGGCCTACCGGCTGATGGCCTGAGCGTCGCAAACACGGCGCGCGCAGCTAGAGAAAAACCCGCCGGCAGTGGCGGGTTTTTTCTTCGAGTTTCAACGGCTGGCGTGCGGCGGCCAGCGCTCACGAGTGACCAGTTGCCGATTCGAGCCGTAAGCCGACGCTCGGTGGCTTGCTCTTGTACAATTGAATTGTACATTTCAAGTAAGGGGCAACGCTATGCAAACCATTCCATTCTCGGAGGCACGAGCGCATCTCGCTGATGTGCTTCGGGACGCGGAAAGTGGGCAGGAACCGCTCCTGATCTCCCGGCGCGGTCAGCCGGCTGCCGTTTTGATGTCGTGGTCGCAATACCGGCTGCTTGTCGGTTCCCCGTCTGGATTCTTTGGGCGTTTGAGCGAATGGCGCAGCGAGCACGTGCAAACGGAAGACGAGGCAGACCCATTCGAGCATGTGCGTCAACCCGGCGACGGGCGTGATTTCACATGGTGAGCGCCGTGAGTTGGCTGCTGGACACCAACATTGTCTCGGAGACAATGCGGCCAAGGCCGGATGCAGGGGTAATGGCGAATCTGGCCCGATTCGATGGCGAACTGGCTATTCCGGCGACGGTTTGGCATGAACTACGTTATGGCTGGCTGCGTATGCCGGATGGCCAGCGCAAGGACGCAGTTGGCCGTTTCGTGCAGGCAGTGGCGGGCAGCTTGCCGGTCTTGCCCTATGACAGCGCCGCGGCACGGATCCATGCCGAGCTACGCAATTCGCGGGAGCGGGCTGGGCTGAGCCTGCCCTTTGTGGACGGACAGATCGCATCCGTCGCGATGGCGCACGGCCTGACGCTGGTGACGCGCAATACCAGGGATTTTGCCGGGCTGGCGGGCTTGCGGCTGGCCAACTGGTTCGGGGGCTGAGCGCGGCTTCCGGCACCCGGCTCCCGTTTCTCCTTCGGTCTGGCCCCGCCCATGCACGGGCGGGGCCTCTTTCATGGCCGCTGGTTTGCCCACTCAGTGAATCACCATCTGCGTGAACGGGTGCACGTACGCCTGCAGCGTGATGAACAGTCCGACCAAAACCGCCAGCGCTACCGAGTGGAAGAACACATAGCGCAGGATGTCGCCCTCGTGGCCATACCACTTGGTGGCGGTCGATGCCACCACGATGGACTGCGCGTCGATCATCTTGCCCATCACGCCGCCGGAGCTGTTGGCCGATGCCATCAGGATCGGCGACAGCCCGAGTTGCTCGGCCGTGGTCTTTTGCAAGCCGCCAAACAGCACGTTGGAGGCGGTGTCGGAACCGGTCAGCGCCACGCCCAGCCAGCCCAGCATGGTGCCGAACAGCGGGTAGAACACGCYGGTGTGGGCAAACGCCAGTCCCATGGTGGCGTCCAGGCCCGAGTAGCGGGTCAGGTAGCCAATGCCGAACATGGCGCAGATGGTCAGCAGCGAATATTTCACCAGCTTGATGGTTTCCCAGTATTCCCTGACGAGGCGCGGTACCGAGTAACCCATCAGCAAGCCGCCCAGCAAGGCCGAGGCCAGGATGCCGGTGCCCGCCATCGACAGCACGTTGAAGTTGAACACCGCGCCTTCGGCGATGGCCTTGGGCACCACCGGCGGCACCTTGAGCACGGCCTTGTCGAGTCCGGGAATCGGAAACTTGAATTGCCACAGGCCATCCATCAGCTTCTTGAATTCCGGAATGCCCCAGACGAAGACGAAGACCGTCAGGATCACCCACGGCATCCAGGCCTTGACCACCGAGATGCTGGCGGAGGCGGCGCTGGCGCGTGCTTCGGCGGCCACGGCCGCAGGGTCGTCGACCTTGGAGTCATCGTGGCGGCCCAGGATCTTGGTGGAGGTCCAGATTTCCTTGGGCTTCCACACTTTCAGGAACAGCGTGAGGCAGCCCATCGAGACCAGCGCGGCGATCACGTCGACCAGCCAGGGGCCGTGGTAGTTGGAGACCAGGAACTGCGGCACGGCGAAGGTCACGCCSGCSACCAGGATKGCYGGCCAGATCGCCAGCATGCCGCGGAAGCCCGCGAACGCCCAGATCAGCCAGAACGGCACCAGCACCGAGAAGAACGGCAACTGGCGGCCGACCATGGCCGAGAGGTGCAGCAGGTCGAGGCCGGTGACCGAGGCCAGCCCGATCAGCGGTGCGCCCAGCGCGCCGTATGCCACCGGCGCGGTATTGGCGATCAGCGCCAGGCCGGAGGCGGCCAGCGGCGAAAAGCCAAGCCCGATCAGGATCGCACCCGTGACCGCCACCGGCGTACCGAAGCCGGCCGCGCCCTCGAAGAAGGCGCCGAAGCTGAACGCCACCAGCAGCAGTTGCAGGCGGCGGTCTTCGGTGATGCCCGAGATCGAGTTCTGCAGCACCTTGAAGGAGCCGTTCAGGGTGGTCAGCCGGTGCAGGAAGATGATGTTCAGCACGATCCAGCCGATCGGGAACAGTCCCGACACGATGCCCAGGCCGGCGGCCTTGCCCGCCATCTCGGCAGGCATGCCGAATACGGCGGCAGCGATGACCACGCCCACCACCAGCGCCAGGCCGGCGGCCAAGTGGGCCTGCATATGGAAGAATGCCAGCGAAGCCAGCAGTACGGCGACAGGAATGCCGGCAGCTAGCGTTGATAACGCCATGCTGCCTAGCGGGTCATAGACTTGACTCCACACGATGAATCTCCTCGGGTTGGGCGGCAGGTTCTTTTCTGATTGCACCGGCCTGCCGTTTTGGCTCTTGTTCCGACGTGCCATGCCAGCCACGCGTCCGACAGACTTCGCGATTTTAAGGATGGGTTCCCGCCACGACGCCCTAAATTGAATCACCATCGTCGTGAGCCGGATTCAGGGATCAGGGTTTGCCTGGGGGCAGGCTGGTGCACTCTCTGTGCCATTGGCAGAGTACTCCAAACCACTCGATACGCAAATGTATGCTGGCCAGGCCCGTGGTGGCAGAATGCACTGGTTGTCTTTCGTGCCCTGGCGCTCGCGGAGGCTGGGCGGACCGGCATGACAGGGCGGCGTTCGAACTTGCGGGGGAGTCTCGTCATGCATCACATCATTCCCGGCGGTCCCATGCTGGCCGCTTTCCTGTTGTCCAGCCTGTTGCTCGCGGTGACGCCGGGGCCCGCCGTGATCTACATCGTGGCGCGCACCCTTGGGCAGGGCCGGCTTGCCGGCCTGGCTTCGGTGGTGGCAGTAGTGCTGGGCAATCTGGTCAATGTACTGGCGGCCGCGCTGGGGCTGGCGGCGCTGTTCGCGGTGTCGGCGCTGGCTTTTGCCGTGATCAAGTATGCAGGCGCTGCCTACCTCGTGTATCTCGGGCTGCGCGCACTGCGTGCGCGTCCGGCGGCCGCCGGCGAAGCAGGGCCGGAAGCCGGAGGCGCCGGCCTGCGGCGCGTGTTTCGCGATGGCTTCGTCGTGGCCTTGTTCAACCCCAAGACCACCTTGTTCTTCGCAGCCTTCCTGCCGCAATTCATGGATCCGGCCATCTCGGCGCTGCCACAGAGCATTGCCCTTGGCGGCATCTTCGTGCTGGTCGCCTCCATCACCGATTGCTGCTATGTGCTGGCTGCGGCGGCCGTGTTGCCGTATCTGTCCCGTGCAAGAGGCGTGCAGTCCGCAGGCCGTTACCTGACCGCCGGCGCATTGATCGGTCTGGGCGTGCTCGCGGCAGTGTCGGGCGGACGCAACAGCAAGTAGCCGCCGGCAGGTACGTTGGCCGTTGAGGCGGGGAGGATGGGCGGGCTGCGTTTCAGGTGAGCGGCAGCGCCAGGATCCCCGTGGCGGCCGGCCGGGCGCGCATCGCGGCAAGCCAGCGTTCGAGATGCGCACGGGGCTGGTGCGTCACCGGCAGGCCCAGCCAGCGGTGCGCGGCGCAGGCCAGCGGGATGTCGGCCATGGTGAAGCGGTCGCCGCAGATGAACTCGCGCTGGGCCAGGGCTTCGTCGAGCCGGGCCGCCAGCGGTTCGGTGCGTTCCAGGGAGCGGGCGATCAGGTCGGGGTCGCGCTGTCCGGCGGGCACCCGTACCAGCTGGCGAAACGCGTCGACCATGGCGGGACTGAAGGCGTTGGTCTGCCAGTCCATCCAGCGGTCAGCCAGCGCGCGCGCCTTGACGTTGCCGGGCCACAGAGTGTCCTCGCCATCATGCGCGCAAAGATAGCGCACGATGGCGTTGGACTCCCACAGCACAAAAGGCTCGCCGCCGACGTCGGTGCCGCGGAAATCCTCGATCACCGGAATGCTGCGGTCGGGGTTGAGCCGGACATAGGCTTCGGTATCGAGGTCGCCCTCGCTGACGCCGATGTCGATGCGTTCGTGGTCCAGGTGCAGCTCGCGCGCGCACCAGACAACTTTCTGCACATTGATCGATGAGAGCCGACCCCAGATACGCAGCACGACAATCTTCTCCTGATGGCTTGGGCCGMTCCATGCGCTATGTGGCGCAGGGCCCGGGCTGACGGGTGATGTTGTTATCTTGCCATGAAGCCCGCCGCCGAGGAATCAGCCGGGAGATGTATGCGTTGTATCGGCACGGCAGCCGGGCCGGCCGTCAGACTGGCCCGGTTCGCGCAGGCGTTGCCTGCGCGATGCCTCAGGCTGCCTTGGCCTGCGGCGCGTGCTTGGCGATGGCTTCGCGGAACAGCGTGCCGAGGATGGCCACGCCCTGTTCGATGCGCTCCGGCGCCACCGTGACGAAAGCCAGCCGCAGCGCGTTGCGGCGCGGGTTGCTGGCGTAGAACGGCGCGCCCGGCACATAGGCCACGTTGCGCTTGACCGCTTCCTGCAGGATCTCCATGCTGTCCAGCCCTTCGGGCAGCTCCATCCAGATGAACATGCCGCCCTCCGGCGCGTTCCAGGTCACGCCTTCGGGCATGTGGCGCCCAAGCGAATCCAGCATGGCCTGGCACTGCGCGGCGTAGAGCGTGCGGATGGTCGGGATGTGCGTGTCCAGCAGGCCGTCGCGCACCACCTCGTAAGCCAGGCGCTGGGTGAAGCTGGGCGTGTGCAGGTCCGATGCCTGCTTGGCCTGGCACAGCTTGAAGTGCAGCTCGGGCGGGGCGATCACGAAGCCCAGGCGCAGGCCGGGTGCGAGGATCTTGGAGAACGAGCCCATGTAGATCACGCCGTCGGGATTCATCGACAGCAGGCTGGGCAACTGGTCGCCGTGGTAGCTCAGTTCACCGTAGGGATCGTCCTCGACCAGCAGCACGCCAAGTTCGCGCGCGCGCGCCACCAGCGCCTGGCGGCGTTCCAGCGGCATGCGCCGTCCGGTGGGATTCTGGAAGTTGGGCAGGGCGTAGAGGAAGCGCGCGCCGGCGGTCAGCTCGGGCGTGAGGGCTTCGGGCAGCAGGCTCTTGTCGTCGCCCGGCACCGAGACGAATTCCGGCTCGAACAGCGAGAAGGCCTGCAGCGCGCCGAGGTAGCTGGGCGTTTCCACCAGCACCGGGCTGCCCGGATCGATCATCACCTTGGCGATCAGGTCCAGCGCCTGTTGCGAGCCGGTGGTGATCAGCACGCGCTCCACGTCCACGTTATGACGCTTGGCAATGAATTCGCGCAGCGGCATGTAGCCTTCGGTCGCGGCGTATTGCAGCGCTGCCTGCGGATTGTCGGCGAAGATCCGGGCCACCGCCTGTTCCATGGCCGCTACCGGGAATGTGGCCGGGGAGGGCAGGCCACCAGCGAAGGAAATGACTTCCGGACGCTCGGTGACTTTCAGGATTTCGCGGATAGCCGAGCTGGTCAGCTGTTGCGCCCGGCGGGAGATGGCCCAGTTCATGATGTTCTCTTGGTATGTGGGGAGTCGAACGGGATCGACTCAGTCAACGATAAAAAGCCGGGCGCCGGTCGGGGTGGACGAACGGTGCGGTTCGGCGTGGTCGGCAACCTGGTAGCTCGTGCCCGCGGCGAGCACGAAATGCCGGCCGTCTTCCAGCTCGGTATGCAGCTCGCCTTCCAGCACAAACAGGATGTGCCCTTTGGTGCACCAGTGATCGGCGAGGTACCCGGCGGAATACTCCACCATGCGAACGCGGATATCGCCGAACTGGCGGGTGCGCCAGAGGGCTTCCCCGGTGTCGCCGGGATGGCGGGTCGGGGTGATCTCGGACCAGTCGGTGGTGCCGAAGGGCAGGTTGTCGATGCGCATGTGTGGGACAGGATTCCTCTTGCTGTTCGGGGATGGGGGGCGGGACGCACCGGCACGGGTGCATCCTGCCTCCCGGATCAAGCCCTCTTACTTCACTTCAACGATCATCTCGATCTCGACGCAGGCGCCCAGCGGGATCTGCGCCACGCCGAAGGCGCTGCGGGCATGCTTGCCGGCGTCGCCAAAGATTTCCGCCAGCAGCTCCGAGGCGCCGTTGGTCACCAGGTGCTGCTCGGTGAACTCCTGCGTGGAGTTGACCAGGCTCATCACCTTGACGATGCGGGTGACACGGTTCAGGTCGCCGCCCAGGTGGGTGTGCAGCGTGGCCAGCAGGTCCACGGCGATCGAGCGCGCGGCGGCCTTGCCGTCTTCGGTGCCCAGGTCCTTGCCCAGCTTGCCTGCCCAGGGCTTGCCGTCCTTGCGGGCGATGTGGCCTGAAAGGAACACGGTGTTGCCGGTTTGCGCGGCCATCACGTAGGCGGCGGCCGGGGCGCCGGCGGTGGGCAGTTCGATGCCGAGGCGGGCAAGAGTGTTGTAGACGGACATAGGGTCTCCAGTCAGTGGGATCGTCCCGTTGGAATGGGGTGGGGTTCTTCGACGGCGGGTGCGGGCACAGGGCCCGCGGGGGCGCTGCGCACCGCAGTCCGGCGGCCCAGGGCCACCACGGCGATCACCGCCACCGCAAAAGCGAGGGTGGCGGCATCGAGCGGCTCGGCCAGCATCAGGGCGCCGCCCGCCAGCGTGAGGAACGGCTGCAGCAATTGTATCTGGCCCACGCGCGCCACACCGCCTTTTGYGAGCCCGGCGTACCAGAACAGGAAGCCGATGAACATCGAGAACACGGACACGTAGCCCATGCCGAGCCACGCGCGCGGCGAGGCAGCGGCGATCTGATCGGGATGTTGCAGCCCCAGCCAGGCCACCACCGGCAGCAGCAGGGGCAGCGCCACCACCAGCGCCCAGCTGATGGTTTCCAGCCCGCCGAGTTCGCGTGACAGCTTGCCGCCTTCGGCGTAGCCCAGCGCGCCCAGCACCATGGCCGCGAACAGCAGCCAGTCGGCGTGCTGCAGCCCGCCCGCGCCCTGCCASAGSGCGAAGGCGATCACCAGCGCGCTGCCGACMGCGGCCGASAGCCAGAACGCGGGCGAGGGCCGCTCGCCCCCGAACCAGGCGGCAAAGACCGCGGTGGCCAGCGGCAGCAGGCCGGTGATGATGGCGCCATGGCCGGCCGGCACTTCGCGCATGGCCAGCGAGGAAAACAGCGGAAAGCCCACCACCACGCCCAGCGCCGTCACCGCCAGGCGCCACCACTGGCCGCCCTGGGGCCGGCGCATGCGCGCGAAGGCACCGCGCTGCCATAGCAGCACCAGCGCCAGCAATGCCGCCACCACCGCGCGGCCGAGCGCCACGAAGGTGGCGTCCAGTTCGGCCACCGCCATGCGGGTGAAGGGCAAGGTCTGGCTGAATATGGCCACGCCGGTAAAGCCGAGCAGCATGCCGCCGCTATGCGTGGCGCCGGGGGCGTTGTTGACGTTGGGGAGGGAGGCGGGTCCGGCGGCCATCTTGGATGCTCAGTGAAGGGTGGGCAGGCTGGCAAGCGCGATCCACAGCGCGGTCAGTGCGAGGGCCAGGCCCATGCCGCGGTTGAACCAGCGGATACGATGGCCCGCCTGCAGCCATTGCCGCAGCGAGGCGCCGAGCACGCCGTACAGGCCATTGCTGACGAAGCCAAGCACGCCGAACACGGTGCACACCAGGAAGGCCCGGTGCAGCGGCGACTGGGCGTCGGCCATGTACGACGCGGCCGTCGCCAGCGCCAGCATCCACGCCTTGATATTGGCGTATTGCAGCGCTGCCGATTGCCACACCGACAGCGGGCGCAGTACCTGCTTGTCCGACAGCACGGTGCTGCGCGCCAGCTTGAGCGCCAGCCATAACAGGTAGAGCACGCCGGCCGCGCGCACCAGCAGCGCCAGCGCCGGGCTGGCCAGGATCAGCGCGCCCACGCCGGCCGCGCACAGCGCCAGGATGCTGGCGAAGCCGAACGCCACGCCCACGCAGTGGGGCAGCGTGGCGCGCAAGCCGAAGTTGGCGCCAGTGACGGCGGCGATGGTGGTGTTGGGGCCCGGCGTGAACAAGCCCACCGTCATCAGCGACAGCAGCGCGGCGAACTGGGCCGCCGACAACCCGGTCAGCAGGGCAGGGTCCATGATCATGGTCGTCGTGCCCTTGTCACGCCGCGAACTGCACGACCACACGGCGGTTGGTGCGGCTCTTCTTCTCGATCTTGGTCACCACCACCGCGCCGATCTCGCCGGTAGCCGCCACATGGGTGCCACCGCAGGGCTGGCGGTCCACGCCGGGGATGTCGATGATGCGGATCGCGTCGCTGCCGGCCGGTGGCGCGGCGCCCACGGTGCGTACCAGTTCCGGTTGCGCGGCCAGCTCCTCGGGCGTGATGCGTTCGATACCGACCTGGCTGTCGGTGCCGATCAGCGCGTTGAGCTGTTCGGTGAGCACGGCTTTGTCGAGCGTGGACTCCGGCAGGTCGAAATCAATGCGCGCCGAGTCGGGCGAGATGCCGCAGCCGGTCACCGGCACCGGGATCAGCGAACCCAGCAGGTGCAGGCAGGTATGCAGCCGCATCAGCCGGTGACGGCGCTCCCAGTCGATGGTGACGGCGACGATGTCGCCCGGCTCCGGCAGCGCGGCGCCGGGCTCRGGCACGTGCAGGATATGGCTGCGGTCCGGGGTGTACACCGTTTCCAGCAGGGCAATGGTGGCGCCGTTGGCCAGCCTGAGCGTGCCGGTATCCCCCGCCTGGCCGCCGCTGCGTGCGTAGCACACGGTCTGGTCGAGTTCGATGCCGTCAGCGTGCACGGCCACCACGGTGGCGGTGCAGCTGCCGAGATAAGCGTCGTCGTCGAAGCGTTTGCGGGTGGCGGACATCGGTCGGGCCTCCTTCATTGTTGTTGTGGTTGTTGTGTTTATTGCTTTGCGCCTGGTTCAGCGCAGCGTGCGCACGCCGTCTGGCGTTTCTATCTCCGCGGTCAGCTCCGCGACGGTTGACGCCTCCAGGGCGATCGGGCCGCCGCCCAGCCATTGCATGGCCTCGGCAAGCCGGGCCGCCTGCGGATGCCGGCCGCGCAGCGCGCGCAGCGCCAGGCCCTGGTTCGGCAGCCGGGACGAGGGATGGGTCGGCACATCCCACTGGATCAGCGTGGGGAGGATGCCTGCGCCCTGGATCGACGCGCCATCCCCATCGTCAGCCGGCCACGACGGCAGGCTGCCGTCCTCGGGCACGGTGATACGCCAGCGCAGGTCGCCACGGGTCATCGGGATGACCGGCGGGATGCGCCCGGGGTACTGCGCTTGCCACAGGGACAGGTCGGTTGGCCGCTCCACACGCGCCGCCCAGTGCAGCAGGAAGGGGCCATAGCGCAGCCGCGCCTGTACCGCCTCGGTGTCCAGGCCAAACCAGCGTGGCCGGGCGGGGGGCGGCGCCTCGGGATCGATGGCGATCACCTCGATGTAGGCCCCGCCGAACAGGCCGAGCAGACCATTGTGCGTGCCCATGCCCGGATGGGCGCCGCCCGGCTGGGGCGTCACGCCAAGCGCATCGGCGACGTGCTGCGCCCCCTCGGCAAGCGTGGGAGCGGCGATCACGAGATGGTCGAGGGCAATTGTCATGGTGTGTTGATGGTAGACAAGGTTGTCGGTACAGTACCGATACAGTTATGCAGAACATTCTCAGTACAGTGGCGGGAGCAAGGCATGAACAGCAGGGACCCGATTGCGCCAGGGCACAAGGATAAAGGAGCCGGGGCAGGCAAGCGCGACGGCGCGGTCTCCGGCGCCGGCGAACAGGCGCGGTCATTGCGCCTGGTGCTGCCGCCCCCCACCGAACGCATGCCCGACCCGGTGCCCTCGGTGCAGATGACGCTGGTGGAACAACTGACCGAATGGGCGCGGATGCGTATCGACGAGCGGGTGTTCCGCGCCGGCATGCGGATGCCTTCGATCCGCCAGCTCGCGCAGGAAAAGGGCATCTCGCGCTTCACCGTGGTCGAGGCCTACGAGCGGCTGGTGGCGCTGGGCTACCTGGAATCGCGTCGCGGCTCGGGCTTCTATGTGCGCGAGCGCACGCCGCAGGTGGCGGCGGTAGCGCCCGTGGCTACCGGCGCGCGCAATATCGACGTGACCTGGCTGCTGCGCAGCATGTTCCACTCCACCGAGCCGCATAAGTCCCCGGGGATGGGCTTCCTGCCCAACGACTGGCTGGACGGCGAGCTGATCGCCAGCGCGCTGCGCGGCCTGGGCCGCCAGCCGGGCAGCCATTTCCTGGCCAGCGGCACGCCGCAGGGCTTCCTGCCCCTGCGCCAGCAACTGCGCAACCGCCTGGCCGAGCTGGAGATCGGCGCCACCCCGGACCAGATCGTGCTGACCTCCGGCATCACCCAGGCACTCGACCTGATCGCCCGGCTCTACCTGCGTCCGGGCGACGCCGTACTGGTGGGTGATCCGGCCTGGTTCGTCATGTTCGGCCGCTTTGCCGCCCAGGGCGCCCAGCTGATCGGCATGCCCTACACCGCCGAAGGCCCCGACCTGGAAGCACTGGAGCGCATCCTGCAGGCGCGCCGGCCGCGCCTGATGGTGATCAACTCGGTACTGCACAACCCGACCGGCACCTCGCTGTCGGCCGCCAAGGCCTTCCAGCTGCTGCGGCTGGCCGAGCAGTATGACCTGCTGATCGTCGAGGACGACATCTATTGCGACCTGTGCCCGCCCGGCCACGCCGCCACCCGGCTGGCCAGCCTGGACCAGTTGCGCCGCGTGATCTACCTGGGCAGCTTCTCCAAGACGCTGGCCGCCAACCTGCGGGTGGGTTTTATCGCGGCGCACTCCGAACTGGCCGCCAGCCTGACCGACAGCAAGCTGCTGGCGGGGCTGGCCTCGCCGGAGATCAACGAGCGAGTGCTCTATAAGGTGCTGACGGAAGGCCACTACCGCAAGCATGTGGAGCGGGTGCGCAACCGGCTCGACCGCGCCCGCGACGACACCCGCCGTACCATCGAACGGCTAGGCTTGACGCTGTTTCCCGGGCAGCATGCCGGCATGTACCTGTGGGCGGACACCGGGCGGGACACCAACGCCATCGCCACCGCCGGCCACGAAGAAGGCTACCTGTTCGCGCCGGGCAGCCTGTTTTCGCCCTCCCAGATGCCTTCGGGCTGGATGCGCTTCAACGTGGCCAGCAGCCAGGATCCCGATATGCTGGCCTTCCTGGCGCGCCAGCTGGACCGGCGCTAGCGGCGCAGCCGCCTGCGCGCCGCATCTTGAAAACGGCGCCGCCGCCCCTATGTTTGCGGACATTGGCGTAATGCCGGGCCGGCACCAGGAGGGGGCGGCCCGGCGTTGCCAGAAGTTCGCGCGGACCGGACCCGGTAGCTTTCGGGTCCGGTCCGCCACATGACCCAGATTCCCAAGTTAGCCAAGTTTGAAGAGGAGAACCATGACCGCACCGCACGAGACGATGAGCTTCCAGGCGGAAGTGAAGCAACTGCTGCACCTGATGATCCACTCGCTGTACAGCAACAAGGAAATTTTCCTGCGCGAGCTGGTTTCGAATGCTTCCGACGCCACCGACAAGCTGCGCTTCGAGGCGATTGCCAACCCGGCCCTGCTCGAGAACGATGCCGACCTGGCGATCCGCATCGAGGCCGATCCCGCGGCGCGCACGCTGAAGATCACCGACAACGGTATCGGCATGAGCCGCGATGAGGCGATCCGCAACCTCGGCACCATCGCCCGTTCGGGCACCAAGGAATTCTTCCAGCAACTCTCCGGCGACCAGCAAAAGGACGCCGCCCTGATCGGCCAGTTCGGCGTGGGTTTCTACTCGGCCTTTATCGTGGCCGACAAGGTGACGGTGGAGACCCGCCGCGCCGGCCTGCCCGCGAGCGAAGCCGTACGCTGGGAAAGCGCCGGCGACGGCGAGTTCAGCGTGGACGCCATCGACCGCGCCGAGCGCGGTTCCACCATCACGCTGCACCTGCGCGAAGGCGAGGCCGATTTCCTCTCGGCCTGGAAGCTCAAGGGCATCATCCAGAAGTACTCCGACCATATCTCGCTGCCGATCCGCATGCCCAAGGAAGTGTGGGATGCCGAGGCCAGCGCCTACAAAGCCACCGGCGAGTGGGAAAGCGTGAACCAGGCAAGCGCGCTGTGGACCCGCTCCAAGTCGGACATCACCGAAGAGCAGTACACCACCTTCTACCAGCACATCGCGCACGACAACGAAGCGCCGCTGGCCTACACCCACAACCGCGTCGAAGGCCGCAGCGAGTACACGCAGTTGCTGTACGTGCCGGCGCGCGCGCCGTTCGACCTGTGGGACCGCAACCACAAGGGCGGCCTCAAGCTCTATGTGAAGCGCGTCTTCATCATGGACGACGCCGACCAGCTGCTGCCGGCCTACCTGCGCTTCGTCAAGGGCGTGGTGGATTCGGCCGACCTGCCGCTCAACGTCTCGCGTGAATTGCTGCAGGAAAGCCGCGACGTCAAGGCCATCCGCGAAGGCTGCACCAAGCGCGTGCTGTCGATGCTGGAAACGCTGGCCGACAGCGACGACGAAGCCGAACGCGCCAAGTACACCACCTTCTGGCAGCAGTTCGGCCAGGCACTCAAGGAAGGCCTGGGCGAAGACGCCGGCAACCTGGAGCGCATCGCCAAGCTGCTGCGCTTTGCTTCCACGCAGCAGGACACCGCCGAGCAGAGCGTGGCGCTCGCCGCCTACGTGAGCCGCATGAAGGAAGGCCAGGACAAGATCTACTATGTCACGGCCGACAGCTGGTCCGCGGCCAAGTCCAGCCCGCACCTGGAAGTGTTCCGCAAGAAGGGCATCGAAGTGCTGCTGCTCACCGACCGCGTGGACGAGTGGATGCTGTCCTTCCTGCGCGAGTTCGATGGCAAGGAACTGGTCTCGGTGGCACGTGGCGACCTGGAACTCGGCGCGCTGGCCGATGCCGATGAAAAGGCCGAGCAGGAAAAGGCGGAAGGCGACTGGAAGGACGTGCTGGAACGCGCCAAGACCGTGCTGGAAGGCAAGGCCAAGGACGTTCGCGTGACGCTGCGCCTGACCGAGTCCGCGTCCTGCCTGGTGTCGGACGAAGGCGACATGAGCGGCTACCTGCAACGCCTGCTGAAGCAGGCGGGCCAGAAGGCGCCGGACGCCCAGCCCATCCTGGAGCTGAACCCGGACCACGCGCTGGTGCGCAAGCTGCGCGCGCTGGCGGAAGCTGGCCCCAGGGACGAAGCCTTCGGCGATCGCGTGCATGTGCTGTTCGACCAGGCCCTGCTGGCCGAGGGCGGCACGCTCGAGGATCCGTCGGCCTACGTGCACCGCATCAACAAGCTGCTGGCGTAACCCAAGCGGCGGTTTGCTCCCCTTTCCCCCGCGCACCGGTGGAGAGGGGGGGCGGGCGCTGGCAGCAAGTCGCGCAAGCGCTTGTCCGCCACCGGGCGTGCCAGTTCCCGCGCGGTACACTCCCCCCATGCAAGTTCCTTCCTCCGCATCCCTCCCGGTTCTCCCTCCCGATCTCCAGCAAGGCCTGCCCCCGGTCATCGACCGGCACACCCGCGTGCTGGTGCTGGGCAGTTTTCCCGGCGCCGCCTCTTTGGCGGCGCGGCAGTATTACGCCCACCCGCGCAACCAGTTCTGGCCGCTCCTGGGGGCGCTGACCGGCGAGCCGCTGGCGGAGCTGCCCTACGCGGAGCGGCTGGTGCGGCTGCTGTCCCACCGCATCGGCGTGTGGGACGTGCTCGGCGCCTGCGTGCGCGAGGGCAGCCTGGACAGCAATATCCGCCACCCGCAGGCCAACGACTTCGTGCGGCTGATGGCACTGGCGCCAGAGTTGCGGCGGGTGGGCTTCAACGGCGGCACCTCGGGACGCTTCGCGCAGCAGTTCGCGGCGGCCGGCTATGAGACGGTAGTGCTGCCATCGTCCAGCCCCGCCCATGCGGCGCGCAACTTCGCGCAGAAGCTGGAGTTGTGGCGGGCGCTTCTGTCACAATCGCGGCCATGAATCACGGTGGCACGCCACCGTCCCACGTTATGCAGGTAGACCGACAATGCCATACCTAGGAATTGGTTTTCACGTCATCGTCGCGGTGTTCTTTGCCGTGCATGCGGTGCGCACGCAGCAGAACATGTACTGGCTGCTGATCCTGTTTGCCTTCCCGGGGCTGGGCAGCGTGGTGTATTTCTTCGCCATCTACCTGCCCGGACTGCGCCAGACGCGCGGTGCGCGGGCCGCCACGCGCGCCATCGGCCAGCTGGTCGACCCCAACCGCGCGGTGCGCGAGGCGCGCGACGCATTTGACCGGGCGCCCACCGTCGATCATCGCATGCGCCTGGGCGCCGCCTTGCTGGATGCCGGCGACCCCAAGGCCGCGCTGGAACACTACGAGGCCGCCGCCAGCGGCCCGTTTGCCACCGACCCGGCGCTGCTGCTGGGCCTGGCGCGCGCGCAGTTCGCCACCGGCGGCCATGCCGCCGCCGTGGCAGCGCTGGAACGCCTGTTCGCCGCCCAGCCGCAGGGCCGCCAGCAAGCCGATCCCGCCTTGTTGTATGCGCGCGCGCTGGCCGCCTCGAACGCGCCGGGCACGCGCGCCGCATTCGAGCAGGCGCTCACCTGCGCCAGCGACGCCGCCGCGCGCTGCCTGTTCGCCGACTGGCTGACGGCGCAGGGCACGCCGGCCGACCGCGAGCGCGCCCAGGCGCTGTACGCCGAGATCGTGCACGACGGCAAGCACTGGCCGCGCCACGCCCGCGAGCACAACAGCGAATGGCTGCGGCGCGCCCAGAGCGCGCTCGGCAAAGCGTGAGCTGAACGAACCGGCGCGGGCCTTCGCATCGCGGGGCCATCGCCCGCCGCCGTATTACGTGCCGCCTATGCGGGCGTCACATCGACTTGTTTTTTCCTGACCACCATGACTCTTCTCAAACGCAAATCGATCGAAGCCGAGGCCTCGCGCCGTCCCGCACGCGGCACGCGCAGCCGCGACGGCGCGCAGGCGGCGCCGCGCGAGGAAAAGCGCATGACGCCGCGCTTCGCGCCGGTGACGTTCTCCGAAATGGAAGGCGTGCGCTACCTGCATTTCGGTACCGAATGGGTGCAGGGCGCGATGCGCCTGCGCAAGCCCGATGCCATCGAGCTGGAGTACGCGCAGCAAATGATGGCGTGGCTGCTGTTCCTGTCGCCGTCGGCGCCGGATTTCCACGTGGCGCAACTGGGTCTGGGCGCGGCCGCGCTGACCAAGTTCTGCCATCGCCAGTTCAGCCGAGCGCGCGTTACCGCGGTGGAGCTGAATCCGTCCGTGATCGTGGCCGGGCGCAGCATGTTTGGCCTGCGCGAGGACGACGAGCGCCTTAGCGTGCGTGAGCAGGATGCCTGGGACTACGTGATGGACGGCGCCCACACCGGCGCTCTCGATGTCCTGCAGGTCGATCTCTACGACGCCACCGCGCGCGGACCGGTCCTGGACACGACAGCCTTCTACAAGGCCTGCCGCCGCGTGCTGAAAGCACCGGGCGTGATGACCATCAACCTGTTCGGCGACCACGACAGCTTTCCCAAAAACATCGTGCGGATCTGCGAAGCCTTCGATAACCGCGTGCTGGTGTTCCCAGAGGTGCACGACGGCAATGTCATTGCCCTGGCCTTCAACGGCCCGGCGATCGATGTGTCGTGGGATGTGCTGGAAGCGCGCGCCAAGGTGGTGGAGGACAGCACCGGCCTGCCCGCGCGCGACTGGGTGAAGAAACTGCGGGCGGCGAATGCGCGGCAGGAGGACGGTTTGCGGATCTGAGGCGGCTGGCTTGCCGCTTGCGGCGCCGGCCCTCGCCGCCGGCGCCGCAAGCAGGGAGCGCTTCGGCGCTCTGCCTTACTGCTTGTGGAAGAACTGGGCGAGCGACCATTCGTCGGTACGCGCTTCATACTTCAGATCCTTGCGCATCGCCCACATCGCCAACTGGCTATGGGAAGGAACAATGGCATGATCCGCCAKCGCAAACTTGGCCGCGATCCGCGCATTTTCCTCCCGCGACTTGTCGCTGCTCACCGTGGTCAGCGATTTCTCAATCAGCAGGTCAAGCTGCGTATTGCTGTACTTGCCCCAGTTCCACGTTCCGTATCCCGTCTTGGGATTCGGCGTCCCGGTGATCGAGCGCAGCGCCACGTCGGCCGCCGCCGACCCCCAGCCCAGCATCTCGAACGCAAAGTCTCCCTGGCGCGCGCGCGTGAAGTACGCGGCCACCGGCAGTGTCTCCACCTTGGTCTGAATGCCGATGCGCGTCAGCATGCTGGCGGTAGCCTGCGCCACCGCGGCATCGTTCAGGTAGCGGTTATTGGTCGCGTGCAGCGTCAGGCCAAAGCCATCCGGATAGCCCGCCGCGGCCAGCAGCTTCTTCGCGCCTTCGGGATCATAGGCCTCGGGCTTGGTGCCGGGATGGCCAAAGATCTGCGGCGAGACGATCGAGGAGGCCGGCACGGCCAGCCCTTCCATGATGCGGTCGACGATGGCGTCGCGGTTCAGCGCCTTGCTGATCGCGGCGCGCACGCGTGCGTCCTTGAACGGGTTCTTGCCGAGCGGCTTGCCGGCCTTGTCGGTGACGAAGGGCGGGTTGTCGCGCGACTGGTCCATCTGCCAGAAGATGGTGCGCCACGAGACCTGCTGCTCGATGCGGAACTTGGGGTTCTGCCTGAGCCTGGCCACGTCGGCGGAGGGCACGCTTTCGATCACGTCCACGTCGCCGGACAGCAGCGCCGCGCTGCGCGCGCCGTTGTCGGTGATGATGCGGAAGATCGCCCGATCCCAATCGACCTTGGGACCCCAGTAGTCGGGGTTCCTGGCCATCACGATTTCCTGCCCGCGCGCGAAGCGCACGAATTTGAAGGGGCCGGTGCCGATCATCGCCTTGCCCGAATCGAAATCGGCCTGGGTCAGCGTGGCCGCGATCTTCTTCGGCATGATCGGCACGCTGTTGAGGTCGTTGGCCAGGTTGGCGTAGTTGGGCACGCTCATGGTGAGGCGCACGGTGAGCGGGTCGGGCGTGTCGATGCGCGCGATCGGCTTGGTGTAGCTGGTGAAGGAGCCTGGGCTATTGGTGAGTTTGTCCGGGCGCTCCAGCGAGGCCTTGACGTCTTCGCTGGTGAACGGCGTCCCGTCGTGCCATTTCACGTTGGGGCGCAGCTTGATTTCCCAGGTGATGGCGTTGACCGGCTTCCATGACAGCGCCAGGCCCGGGATGTAGCGGGCGTTCTTGTCCATGAACACCAGCGACTCGAAGATGTGCAGGGCGATGGCGTTGTTCGGTCCGGCGTTGTTCCACTGCGGGTCCATCGAGGTCACGTCGGCGGACAGGCCGATGCGCAGGTCTTCGGCCTGCGCCGCGCCGGCGGGCAGCAGCATCAGCGCGGCGCCGCCGAGCACGAGTGCGGCGCCGGCTTGCAGCATCGCGCGGCGCGGCATCAGGGCGGCAAGGACGTCAGGCGGGCTTGACGGAGCGCCGGCAGGGCGATCCGCGGTGCGGGCTGGAAGGCTGCGGCTAAGGCGTGTTGCGGGCATCGGGATGCGCTCCTCGTACGGGCCGGCCCTCGGGAGGGGAGGGCGTCGGCGGGTTCTCAGATGGGGTGGCGGCTCCGGCTTGCTTGCCTGAATCTCCACCCGGCTGCCCGCATTGTGCCGCCAAAACGACATCGGTGTGCGATACGGGCGTCATATGCTTATGCTCCCAGCAAGGGGTGGCACATGTCCATGGCTTGCGCCGCCTGCTTGTCCCCGGGCCCGCCCGCAGCCGGTAGAATCCCGCCCATGTTCGCCAACTCCCGCACCATCACCTCGGCCCAGGCCGATGTCCACGACCACCTCGCGGCGCGTGTCGCCCGCCACCTGGCTGAGCCCTTTCGCAAGCCGATCGGCGAGCCCAGCCGGCGCGCGCTCGATCTTGCGCTGCAGCAATGGCAGCAGGCCGGCGTCGCGCCGCTGATCCTCGACGCAGGCTGCGGCGTGGGGGAGAGCACCTTGCGCCTGGCCACGGCGTTTCCCGGTCATTTCGTGATCGGCGTGGACCAGTCGGAGAAACGGCTGACCGGCGGCAAGGACTGGTGGGAAGGGCCGATGCCGGCCAATTTCGCCTGGGCCCGTGCCGACCTGGTCGATGTCTGGCGGATGCTGCAGGCGGATCGCATCCCTATTGCGCGCCATTACGTGCTGTATCCCAACCCCTGGCCCAAGATCGGCCACCTGGGGCGGCGCTGGCAGGGCCATGCGGTGTTCCCGGCGCTGGCTGCGTGCGGAGACTATCTGGAGTGCCGCAGCAACTGGYAGGTCTATATCGATGAATTTGCCCAGGCGCTGGCGCTGGTTGGCCGGCCGGCGCGGGTCGAGTCCTGGCGGCCGGCCGAGGCTATCACGCCGTTCGAGCGCAAGTACGCCGCCTCCGGTCATGCGCTGTGGCGCTGCGTGAGCGAGCCCGCGGCAACCTGACACCGGGAGCCGGGAAACAAAACGGCCCGCGCAAGGCGGGCCGTCGGTGAGGCGGGTGGGGTAACGCTCAGTGGAACAGCGGCTGCTGCGTGGGCGCGTCTTCGGGCAGTTCGGCGTGCACGATCTCACCCGAGCGGTCCGCGTAGAGCGGCGTGCCGCAGTCTTCGCAATACTCGGGGTCGAACAGCGCGGCGTGACGGAATATGTCTTCGACCCCCGCGTTGCGCAGTTCCTCGCAGATCTGCTCCAGCGGGTTGTCCTTCTCGCTGGCGTCGATCTCGCCGGACTCGCGGCCATACACCGGCCAGACGATGCCGTAGATCACATCCTTCTCGCCGCGCATGGTAAAGCCGACGCGGTACTCCTCGACTTCCTCCTCGCCGAAGGCCGCCACCACGGCGGCCATCTGGCCGGCGGGCACGTCCAGCGTGCCGCACAGGTAGTTGACGGCGGCGCGCACGGTGAGCGGGCGGATGCTCTTGTCGGACTCGCGGCAGGACAGGAAGAAGGCGTCGGGCAGCAGCAGCTCGAACTCGCAGCCGGGCATCAGCAGCGCGATCGAAGGCTGGACCTGGGTGCGCCATTGCTCCAGGCACACCGTGCGCTCGGCATGGTGTTCCTTGGCGTCCTCCTGCCAGCGGAACAGTGCCTGCTCGTGCGGCGCCACCACCACGGCCAGCAGGTAGCGCGGATCGGCCAGGATCGGCGCGGTCTCCGGCAGGTCGCGCAGATCGACCTTGGGCGTGGTGCCGGCCATGGCGGCCGAAACCAGCTTGTAGGTCAGGGCAAAGGTATCGCTGTGCGTGCGCGGCAACTGGTCGATGCTGTACAGGTAGGGCGATAGCGCCATCTTGGTATTGGTCGCCAGCACATGCGCCTGCATGTGCACCGCCAGGGTCTGCGACAGCTCGGGCTTGAGCGCGCCGGACGGGATGGCGTAGCGGGTGTGGGCCAGGATGGGGGCGGCGATCAGCAGGGCGTCGTAGCTGACGCCGTCGATTTCGACGGTGGCCGACTCGGCCAGGGTCTCGGCTTGTTCGGCGAGCACGTCGGAGGCGTCGGCGTTGTGCTTGAACAGGTGTTCGAGCGCGGCGTCGAGGGCGGACTGGCTGCCGTTTTTCAGGAGCCGGCCCAGGCGTTGCGAGAGCCGCCGCTCCCAATACCCATCCTCCATGCGGCTGCCCGAGGCATCGAGCGCGAGCGCATCGGCCACCAGACGCTCGGCGTCAGGCGAAAGACGTTGGGAAGCCTTGGGGCGAAAACCTGCCATAAGTCGAAATCATCCGTTTTTCGGTAAAACGGTATTCTACTCGCTGCGTTGACAAAAAAAGCCGCCAGGTGCAGGGCGGCTGTTCTGCGTGATGCCGGACAGGCTTGCGCGGTGCCTCGAAGCGCCGGGGCTGTTACTTCTGCGCGGGCGCTTGCGGGGTCTCCGGCGCGTGGGTTTCCACGCCGTGCTGCTCGCCGCCCATCGAAATCTCGCCGCCCTTGGACAACATATAGAGTGCCGCGCCGGCGATGACGACGAATGCGATGAAAATCTTTGCCATGGTGTCTCCTGTGCGTTTGAGGCGGGCAGGCCGACGTGGCTGCCCTGCGCAATGCTTTGTTCTTGTTGATGCATCGGAGTGTGGCAGGGCAGGCTTGCGTGGAACTTACACGGGGGCATGCTTGGGGTAAGCCTGGGTCAAGCGGTGGTGGCTGCGCTTTTAGCCCGGCTGCCGGGCTCGCCGGGCGCTATGGCAGGTAAACGCCGCCGCAAAGAAAAACGCCGCTGGCCATGTCCTCCATAGAGGCGCACGGCCAGCGGCGTCGCCCCAAAGCCCCTGAGGGCCCCGGGCTAGCCGGTCAGGCGGCCAGCAACTGACGCAGCACGAACGGCAGGATGCCGCCGTGGTTGTAGTAGTCGACTTCGATCGGGGTGTCGATGCGCAGCAGCACCGGCACGCGCTGCACGTCGCCATTGGCGCGCTTGATCACCAGCGTCACGTCCTGCTGCGGCTTCAGGTCGCCTTCGATGCCTTCGATGTCGAACGTCTCGTTGCCGATGATGCCCAGCGTCTGCACGCTGTCGCTGCCTTTGAACTGCAGGGGCAGCACGCCCATGCCGACCAGGTTGGAGCGGTGGATGCGCTCGAAGCTGCGCGTGATCACGGCCTTCACGCCAAGCAACTGGGTGCCCTTGGCGGCCCAGTCGCGCGACGAGCCGGTGCCGTACTCTTCGCCGCCGAACACCACGGTGGGCGTGCCTTCGGCGATGTATTTCATGGCGGCGTCGTAGATCGACATTTCGTCGCCGGTGGGCTGGTGCAGCGTGACGCCGCCTTCCACGCGCGAGCCATCGGCCTTGACCGGCAGCATCAGGTTCTTGATGCGCACGTTGGCAAAGGTGCCGCGCATCATGACCTCATGGTTGCCGCGGCGCGAGCCGTAGCTGTTGAAGTCCGCCTTGAGCACGCCGTTGGCCAGCAGGTACTTGCCCGCGGGCGACGATTCCTTGATCGAACCAGCCGGCGAGATGTGGTCGGTGGTCACGGAGTCGCCAAAGACGCCGAGCGCGCGCGCATTGCGCACGCTGGTCTGGGTCGCGGCCGGTTCCATGCCGAAGCCTTCGAAGAAGGGCGGCTCGGCGATATAGGTGGACTTCGGCCAGTCGTAGACCTGGCCCTTGGTGCCCTTGACCTTGGCCCACAGCTTGCTCGGCTTCTTGACCTGCTCGTAGTTGACCTTGAAGACCTTGGCGTCCATGGCGTACTTCATCAGCGCATGGATTTCTTCCGAGGTCGGCCAGATGTCGCCAAGGTAGATCTCGCGGCCGCCCTTGCCCGTGCCCACCGGCTCGGTCATCAGGTCGCGCGTCACGTTGCCGGCGATGGCGTAGGCCACCACCAGCGGCGGCGAGGCCAGGAAGTTGGCGCGGATATTCGGGTGGATGCGTGCCTCGAAGTTGCGGTTGCCCGACAGCACGGCGGCCGCAATCAGGTCATTCTTGGTGATCGCCTCGTTCAGTTCCGGCGTCAGGTCGCCGGCGTTGCCGATACAGGTGGTGCAGCCGTAGGCGGTCACGCCGAAACCCAGCTTTTCCAGGTAAGGCAGCAGGCCGGCGGCCTCCAGGTACTCCGTGACCACGCGGCTGCCGGGGGCGAGCGACGTCTTGATGTGCGGCGCAACCTTGAGGCCGGCTTCCACCGCCTTCTTGGCCAGCAGGCCAGCGGCCAGCAGCACGCTCGGGTTGGAGGTATTGGTGCAGGACGTGATGGCGGCGATCAGCACATCGCCGCTCTTCACGTTGACGCCGTCCGTCGTGGTGTAGGTCTTGTCCAGTTCGGCGATGTCCTTGTTGAACCCGTTCTCGGCGGTCGGCTTGGCGAACAGCGAGGCAAAGGTGGACTTGACGTTGCCGATCTCGATGCGGTCCTGCGGGCGCTTCGGGCCGGCCAGCGAGGGGGCCACGGTGCCGAGGTCCAGCGTGACCACGTTGGTGTAGTCGATCTCCCCGGCCTTGGGGATGCCGAACATCTTCTGGGCGCGGAAATAGCCTTCGAAGGCGGCGATTTCTTCTTCGGTGCGGCCGGTGCCCTTGAAATAGTCGATGGTCTTCTCGTCAACCGGGAAGAAGCCCATGGTGGCGCCRTATTCCGGCGCCATGTTGCCGATGGTGGCGCGGTCAGGCAGCGCCAGGCTGGCGGTGCCTTCGCCGAAGAACTCGACGAACTTGCCGACCACTTTCTCGCGGCGCAGCATTTCGGTGATGGTGAGCACCAGGTCGGTCGCGGTCACGCCTTCGCGCAGGCGGCCCTTCAGTTCCACGCCGACCACGTCGGGCGTCAGGAAATAGACCGGCTGGCCCAGCATGCCGGCTTCCGCCTCGATGCCGCCCACGCCCCAGCCCACTACGCCGATGCCGTTGATCATGGTGGTGTGGCTGTCGGTGCCGACCAGGGTGTCCGGGTAGTACACGCCGTCCTTCTTGTGCACGCCGCGCGCCAGGTACTCCAGGTTGACCTGGTGCACGATGCCGAAGCCCGGCTGCACCACACCGAAGGTGTCGAAGGCCTGCATGCCCCACTTCATGAACTGGTAGCGCTCGTTATTGCGCTGGAATTCCAGTTTCATGTTCAGGTCCAGCGCATTCTTTTCGCGGAAGTGGTCGATCTGCACGGAGTGGTCGACCACCAGGTCCACCGGCACCAGGGGCTCGATCTTCTTCGGGTTCTGGCCCATCTTCTCGGCCACGTTGCGCATGGCCGCCAGGTCGGCCAGCAATGGCACGCCGGTGAAATCCTGCAGCACCACGCGCGCCACGACGAAGGGGATCTCGTCGACGCGCTCGGCGACGGGCTTCCAGTTGGCAAGCTGCCTGACGTGTTCTTCAGTGACCTTCTTGCCGTCGCAGTTGCGCAGCACCGATTCCAGCACGATGCGAATCGATACCGGCAGGCGCTCGACCGCTACGCCGAGTGCCTTGCCCAGTTGCGGCAAGGAATAGAACTGACCCTTGCCGGACGGGCCGGTCTTGAATTCTTTCAGAGTCTTATTGAGATTGTGGGGCATTGCCTTACTCCAATCGAAGGATGGTGCGGACTAGCTTGTGGACTCGTAAATCTGCGTTTCGCCGCCGGCGGCCGGTGAAACAAGCCTGCCTCGCGGCGCCCGGCGCCGTGACGGCGCCGTTGTTCATGCCTACTGCCTGCTGCTTGCGTTGTGCATTCTTGCTTTTCTTGCTGATGGATTCTTGCTGATCTGCTTTGCTGCTGCGTGGCATTACCAATGTACGCGCCGCGTGGATTTTAGGGCAAGCCGGCGGGCCCCGTCAGCCTGCCAGGCCCGGTTCATCCGTTTTTTTCCGCGGCTCAGATCACGTACAGGTCGACGTACTCGTTGACCGGCATCGCTTCCAGGCGGGCCTGGTCCAGCGACACGGCCAGGATGGCCTGCTGCTGCCTGGCCGGGAAGCGGCGCGCCAGGTTGGTCTTGAACTTTTCCACCAGCAACGGGATGCCATCGTCGCGGCGGCGCTTGTGGCCGATCGGGTATTCCACCACCACTTCCGGGAGCACCGTGCCGTCGCTCAGTTCCACGGTCAGCGCATTGGCGATCGAGCGCTTTTCCGGATCGTGGTAGTCGGCCGTGAACTGCGGGTCCTCCACGCACACGATCTTGTCGCGCAGCGCGTCGATGCGCGGGTCCGCCGCGACCTTGTCTTCATAATCCTCCGCGGTCAGGCGGCCGAACAGCAGCGGCACGGCCACCATGTACTGGATGCAGTGATCGCGGTCGGCCGGGTTGGCCAGCGGGCCTTTCTTGTCGATGATGCGGATGCAGGCCTCATGGGTGCGGATGGTGACCTTCCCGACGTCGGCTGCCGTCTTGCCCGCGGCGGCCAACTGGCCGTTCAGGGTCATGGCGGCTTCCACTGCGGTCTGCGAGTGGAATTCAGCGGGAAAGGATATTTTGAATAGCACGTTCTCCATCACGTAGGAGCCGTACGGGCGCTGGAACCTGAAGGGCTGGCCCTTGAAGAGCACGTCGTAGAAGCCCCAGCCCCCGGCACTGAGTACCGAGGGATAGCCCATCTCGCCGGTCCTGGCGATCAGCGCCAGGCGCACGGCGCGGCTGGTGGCGTCTCCCGCGGCCCAGCTTTTGCGGCTGCCGGTGTTGGGGGCGTGGCGGTAGGTGCGCAGCGACTGGCCATCGACCCAGGCGAGGGACACGGCGTTGATGATCTCGTCGCGGCTCAGGCCCAGCATCTGCGCGACGACGGCGGTGGAGGCCACCTTGACCAGCACCACGTGGTCCAGGCCGACCTTGTTGAAGGAGTTTTCCAGCGCGATGCAGCCCTGGATCTCGTGGGCCTTGATCATGCCGGTGAGCACGTCCCTCATGGTCAGCGGCTTGCGCCCGGCGGCCACATTGTTGCGCGAGAGCCAGTCGGCGGTGGCGAGGATGCCGCCGAGGTTGTCCGAGGGATGGCCCCATTCGGCGGCCAGCCAGGTGTCGTTGAAATCGAGCCAGCGGATCATGGCTCCGATATTGAAGGCCGCCTGGACCGGGTCGAGCTGGAATTGCGTGCCGGGCACCTTGGCGCCGTTGGGGACCATCGTGCCGGGCACGATCGGGCCCATCAGCTTGGTGCAGGCCGGGTATGACAGGGCTTCCAGGCCGCAGCCGAGGGTATCGATCAGGCAGTTGCGGGCCGTGTCGTAGGCAAGCGCGCTCTCGATCTGATAGCGGGTGACGTAGTCGACAATGTCGACCAATACCTTGTCAGGTTCCGGACGAACGTTTGGAACGTGTGCAGACATGGGGTCCCCTCGGGTATTTGTGCTTCCTGGTGCCCATGGACATGGCCGGGCGATGCCCGGCTATGTCACCTGGTTACGGCTTCGGCGCGGCATCGGCTGCCGGGGCCGGCGGGGCGACCAGCAGGGGGGTGGCTACCGGGGCACGCAGTGCGCCTGCCTGGGTCGGCGCCGAGCCGCCAGCCTGCATGTCCGCGGTCTGGCACTCATCGGCCAGGCGCTGGCCGGCGTTCTTGTTGAACAGCATGGCCTTGCTCGGGATCACGACCAGGTCCAGGCCGGAGCGGGCGTCGAAATAGCGGTCGGCGCCGGTCACGGTGGACAGGCGCGGCAGGCGGTATTCCTTGCCCTCCCAGTTCACGGTGATGACTTCGTCACGCTGCATATTGCCGCCGATGTACAGGACATGGCCCAGTTCGCACTGCCATTTTTCGCCATGCGGCACGGCTGCGGTTTCCGTGGTTGCCGCCTTCTTGGCCGGGGCCTTCTTGGCAGGAGCCTTCTTGGCGGGAGCAGCCTTCGTGGCCGGATCCTGGGCCGTCGCGACGCCGGCGGTGGTCAGCGTGAATGCGCCGATACAGGCGGCGAGGACAAGATGCTTCATTCTGTGGGTTCCTTCTGGAGTTGGGTCAAAGGCGGTGGATTGCCGGCTGAGGCCGACAGACACATGTCCGCCGCTATTCTCTACGATTTGAAAGTCAGGGCGTAGTACCCCTACCATCGGTTACACAATTGGGCATCGCGGCGGGCCCGGTCAAGCCTGTTTTGCTTCATGGTAGGACGATTTTCCGCTTATTTACGCTTGCCGATCGGCACGAACTTCAGGTTCTCCGGCCCGGTGTAGTTGGCGCTGGGGCGGATGATCTTGTTGTCGATGCGCTGCTCGACGATGTGGGCAGCCCAGCCGGAGGTCCGCGAGATCACGAACAGCGGCGTGAACATGGCGGT